>JANNQY010000214.1:0-1881 GCA_031400995.1 Lysobacteraceae bacterium | reverse complement strand
GGAGCCCATCTACGGCGTCTCCACCGGCTTCGGCAGCAATGCCGACAAACTGCTGGGCTCGCACCGCCTGCGCGACGGCCTGCCCGGCGCGTCCACGTCCGGCAGCAGCGTGCTTGAAGAACTGCAGCACAACCTGATCATCACCCACGCCGTTTGTGTCGGCGAGCCGTTCGCGCCCGACGTGGTGCGCGCTATGCTGGCCATCCGCATCAACACCCTGATGCGCGGGCACTCCGGCATCCGGCCTTCGGTGCTGCAGGCCTTGGCCGATATGCTCAATGCTGGCGTGGTGCCGGTGGTGCCGCGCAAGGGCTCGGTGGGCGCCAGCGGCGATTTGGCGCCGCTGTCGCACCTGGCCATCGTGCTGCTGGGCGGCGGCGAGGCGTTTTACGAAGGCGAGCGACTGCCGGGCGCACAAGCGCTGGCGCGCGCTGGGCTGACGGCGGTCACGCTGTCGCACAAAGAAGGCCTGGCGCTGAACAACGGCACGGCCCAGATGCTGGCCACGGGTGTGCTGGCCGTGGAACGGCTGGAAGAGCTGCTAGACACCGCCGACCTGGCCGCCGCCATGACGCTGGACGCCTTCGCCGGCCGCCTGCGCGCCTTCGACCCGCACGTGCACGCGCTGCGCCCGCATCCGGGCCAGGTGCACGTGGCGGCGCAGCTGCGGCGGTTGCTCGCCGGCTCCAGCCTATCCGACATCAGCTACCACCTGGTTCCTTCGTTCCGGCAGTGGCAGCCTGAAAGCTGGAGCACGCCGGGCCAGCAGGCGCTGGGTTTCGACATCGGCTGGGATTGGGTGCCTTTGAACCAGCGCCACGGCCGCGAGCGCTTCTACCAGCGCTTCCGGCCGTTTCGCGGCGGCAAGAAGCACCAGCCGCAGGACAGCTATTCTCTGCGCTGCATCCCGCAGGTGCACGGCGCGGTGCGCGATGCGCTGGAGCAGGCCAAGCGCGTGCTGGACATCGAACTCAATGCCGTCACCGACAATCCGCTGCTGTTCCCGGATCTCGATGAGGTCCGCGCCGATGGGCGCCGGATCGAGATCGAGGACCAGGTGGTTTCCGCCGGCCACTTCCACGGCATGCCGCTGGCGCTGGCCATGAGCTACCTCAAGGCGGCTATCCCGGTGCTGGCGTCTATTTCCGAGCGGCGCCTGAACAAGCTGGTGGACCCAGCGACCAACGACGGCCTGCCGCCCTTCCTGATCGGCAACGAGGACGGCACCGAAAGCGGCTTCATGATCGTGCAGTACACCGCCGCCGCGCTGGTGAACGACCTGGCCAGCCGCGCGCATCCGGCCTCGGTCTATTCCATCCCCACCAGCGCAAACGCCGAAGACCACGTGTCGATGGGCGCCAACGAAGGCCGGCACGTGCTGGAAATGACCGCCGACTTGGCCCACGTGCTGGCGCTGGAAATCTACACCGCCGGCCAGGCGCTGGATTACCGCCGCGACATGATCAACGCCGCGCGCGAGCTTGCCCGCAGCGGCGATGCGCAGGCCTTGGCCGACAAGGTGCAGGGCGCACCGCTGCCAGGCCACCCGGATCGCGCTGCGTTCATGGCTGAGGTGGAGGGCCTGCGCGCGGAGTTGGCGGCATCCGAGGAGTTCCAGCCCGGCGTCGCGGTGCAGGCCGCCTGGGCCGCGCTGCGCGAAGCGATTGCCTTCATGGGACGCGACCGCGCCATGGACGGCGACGTGGCCACCGCCGTGCGTCTGGTAGACGAAGGCCGCCTGCTGTCGGCCGCGCGGGCCGCGCTGGGCTGAGTTTCAGTTCGAAGTGAGGCCGTCGGCCGCGTGTACGCAGTTGCGGCCGCAGTCCTTGGCGGCATACAGCGCGTCATCGGCCTGCACCAGGGCCTCGTCAATGCCGATGC
>JANNQY010000213.1:0-6592 GCA_031400995.1 Lysobacteraceae bacterium | reverse complement strand
CGACCAATCGCCATCACCTCACCCACCGACTTCATCTGGGTGGTGAGGCGGGCGTCGGCGGCCGGAAACTTCTCGAAAGCGAAGCGCGGGATCTTGGTGACCACGTAATCAATCGACGGCTCGAACGAGGCGGGCGTGGCGCCACCGGTGATGTCGTTGCGCAGTTCATCCAGCGTGTAGCCCACGGCCAGCTTGGCGGCGATCTTGGCGATCGGGAAACCGGTGGCCTTGGACGCCAGCGCCGAGCTGCGCGACACCCGCGGGTTCATTTCGATAACCACCACCCGGCCATCCTGCGCGTTGATGCCGAACTGCACGTTGGAGCCGCCGGTATCCACGCCGATCTTGCGCAGCACGGCGATGGAGGCATCGCGCAGGCGCTGGTATTCCTTGTCGGTGAGGGTCTGCGCCGGCGCCACGGTGATGGAATCGCCGGTGTGTACGCCCATCGGGTCGAGGTTTTCGATTGAGCAGACGATGATGCAGTTGTCGGCGGTGTCGCGCACCACCTCCATCTCGAATTCTTTCCAGCCCAGCACCGACTCCTCCACCAGCACTTCCTTGGTGGGCGAGAGGTCCAGCCCGCGCTTGACGATATCCACCAGCTCTTCGCGGTTGTAGGCAATGCCGCCACCGCTGCCGCCCAGGGTGAAACTGGGGCGGATGATGGTGGGGTAGCCCACGGTCGCCTGGATGGCGATAGCCTCGTCCAGGGACCTCGCCACGGCAGCCTTCGGGCACTCCAGGCCAATTTCCTTCATCGCCACGCGGAACAGCTCGCGGTCCTCGGCCATCCGGATCGCTTCGGGCGACGCGCCGATGAGTTCGACGCCGTACTTCTTCAACGTCCCCGCATCCGCCAACTCAAGCGCGCAGTTGAGCGCCGTCTGGCCGCCCATGGTGGGCAGCAGCGCATCGGGCTTTTCCTTGGCGATGATCCGCTCCACCGTGGCCGGGTTGATCGGCTCGATGTACACCGCATCGGCCATGTCCGGGTCGGTCATGATCGTGGCGGGGTTGGAGTTCACCAGCACCACCCGGTAACCCTCGTCACGCAGGGCCTTGCAGGCCTGGGCGCCGGAGTAGTCGAACTCACAGGCCTGGCCGATCACGATCGGCCCGGCGCCGATGATCAGGATGGTCTGGATGTCAGTGCGCTTGGGCATGGGGCGGCTTTCCGGTGTGCGTGTGAAGGTGTGCTGGAATCAGGGTGCCGCAGGCGGCGCGGCGGGCTTGCTGCCGATGTGCTTGTCCAGGAACTTCTCCATCGCGGTATAGAGATCGACCTGGTTCTGGTAGTCGTAGAAGCCGTGGCCTTCCTTGTCCTCGACTATGGTTACCTCGGCCGGCCGGCCCGCCTCCTCCAGACGATCCTTGAGCAGGTTGTACTGCGAGATGGGCACGCGCTCGTCCTTGGCGCCTTGCACCAGCATCACCGGCACCTTGATCTTGTCGACGTTGTACGCCGGCGACTGCGCCTGCTGCTCGGCCAGCGTCGCGGGCAAGACACGCATCTGGAAGTTCCGGCCGGACTCGGTCTCGGGAATGTCGCCATCCTTGAACATCAGCGGCAGGCTGTACACGCCGACGTAGCCGATGGTGCACTGGTATTTGCTGGGCTCACGGACTACGGTCTGCAGCGCCGCATAGCCGCCGTAAGACGCGCCGTAGGTGCAGACGCGGTTCTTGTCGGCAACGCCTTGGCTGACAACGTAGTCCACCGCGTCGGTCATGTCATTGACCATGGTGGTGCCCCAGTTGCGGTAACCCTTGCTTTCGAAGGCGTTGCCGTAACCACCCGAGCCACGGAAATTAACCTGCAGCACCGCGTAGCCGCGATTGGCCAGGAACTGCACTTCGGGGTTGAAACCCCACATGTCGCGCGGGCCGTGCGGGCCGCCGTGCGGATGCAGGATCAGCGGCAGGTCCTTGCCGCTGCTGTCGCGCGGCACAGTGAGGTAGCCATGAACCTTGACGCCATCGCGGGCCTGGAAGGTGATCGCCTCCATGGGCGACATCTGCTCGGGCTTGATCCAATCCATGGCAGCGAGCAGGAACTGGGCTTCGCCGGTCTTGCGGTCGAAGAGGTAGTACGAGCCCGGGTCGACGTCGCTGTAGGCGCGGAACAGCACCAGGCGACCATCGCGACTGATGCCGCCGAAGCTGATGGCGTGGTCAGGGAATGCATTGATCAGGCCGGCATAGGTCTTGGATTCCGGGTGGTCCTTGTTCACGAAGGTGTAGTTGGGCATGCCATCCATGTAGGCAACGGCGAGCAGGTCGCGCTCGTCGCTGCTGAACAGGTAGCTCATGCTGTCCACGTTGGCATTGCTCGCCAGCGGTGTGCCGGTCTTGGAGTCCGGATCCATCATCACCAGTCGGGCAGGCTCGCCCTTGTCGCTGACCTCGAAGATGACGCGCTTGTTGTCAGCGGCCATGGCGACCGGGGTCTGCACCGCACCGCCCATCTCGGCGCTGTGGAGGGTGGTCCACGTTTCGCCGTCGCGGCGCAGGGTCACCGCCTCGAGGTTTTCTTCCTGACCGAAGGCGTAGCGGACTTCGCCTTCGTGGTCGACCAGGAAGGAGCCGAAGCGAATGGGCGCAGTGGCGACCGTGCGTATCTCGCCGGAGTAGACGTCAAGCTTGGAAAGGAAGGCCGAGTCGACGGATCGCTCAACCAGGATCGTGCGCGGGTCGTCCCAGCTCATGTCGGCGATGCTGTAGAAGCCGCCGTTGGGAATATCGATACGCTTGGTGCCGTCCACATTGCTTGCATACACGTCGCCGGTGCCAACGCGGGCGTCGAAGCGGCCCAGCTTGCGGGTGACATACAGCAGGAAGCGCTCGTCGTTGACCCAGCGCACGCGGTCGATATGGCGCTTTTCGCCGTAATCCCACTTGCCTACCAGCTTCATGTCCGCGACCCGGAACGCGGCCAGGACAGTGCGATCGGCCTGCGGCATCGACACGGTGATGAACTCGCCCGTAGGCGACAGCGAAACGCTGGTGAACTCGGGGTCCTTGAAGAAATCACCCAGCGGCACTTCGGCCGCCTGCGCCGCGGAAAGCGGCAGGGCAACAGCCAGGACCAAGGCAGCAACTACGGTGCGGAGCTTGCGCATGTGGGGCAATCCAGGAAGGTCAGGGGTTGGACATCAAGGCAATGAACTGGTCAAACAAGCCCGCGACGTCGTGCGGGCCGGGGCTGGCTTCCGGGTGTCCCTGGAAGCTGAAAGCAGGCGCATCGGTGAGCTCGATGCCCTGGTTGGAACCGTCGAACAGCGAACGGTGCGTGACACGGACGTTGGCGGGAAGCGTGGTCTCGTCCACCGCGAACCCGTGGTTCTGGCTGGTGATCATCACGCGCTTGGTGGCGAGGTCGATCACCGGATGGTTGGCGCCGTGGTGTCCGAACTTCATCTTGAGCGTCTGCGCACCCGCGGCCAGCGCCAAGAGCTGGTGCCCCAGGCAGATGCCGAACACCGGCACGCGCGCGGCGAGGATTTCGCGGATGGCGGCAATGGCGTAATCGCAGGGCGCCGGATCGCCCGGGCCGTTGGACAGCAGCACGCCGTCGGGTTTTTCCGCCAGCACCTGCGCGGCGGGCGTCTGCGCCGGCACCACGGTAACGCGGCAGCCGCGCTCGGCCAGCATGCGCAGGATGTTGCGCTTCACGCCGAAGTCGTAGCACACCACGTGGAAGCGGGCCTCGGCGCGGACGAATTCATTGCGGTCCAGGTCCAGCTGGCCCTCGGTCCACGTGTAGCGCTCGCGGGTGCAGACTTCCTTGGCCAAGTCCATGCCCTTGAGGCCCGGGAATTTGCGCGCCGCTTCTATCGCTTTTTCGACGTCGATGCCCGCCCCCGCCACCAGGCTGCCGTTCTGGGCGCCGCGGTCGCGCAGCAGGCGCGTGAGCTTGCGGGTGTCGATGCCGGCGATGGCGACCACGCCGCGCGCCGCCAGCCATTCCGGCAGGGCCACCTGGCTGCGCCAGCTGCTGGGGCGCCGGGGCACGTCGCGCACGATCAGGCCCGCGGCCCAGACCTGGCCGGCCTCGTCGTCCTGGGCGTTCATGCCGGTGTTGCCCACGTGCGGGTAGGTCAAGGTGACCATCTGCCGCGCATAGGACGGATCGGTGAGGATTTCCTGGTAGCCGGTCATTGCGGTGTTGAACACCACCTCGCCCACGCTGGTGCCAGGCGCGCCTGCGGATTGGCCCTCGAACACGGTGCCGTCTTCGAGCGCGAGGATTGCGGGTTGGATCACGGGCGATCGCCTTGCGATGGGGGAACCCGCTTCGCTGGGTGTGCGAGCACCCGCGGACAGGGGAAAACCGTGTCCGTACGGGTGAGGGTTCAGGCGAGCGAGAATTTTAGCGACACCGCCCGCAAAAGGGAAACGCTGCGTGCGCCTGCGCTCAGCGCAGCCGCCCCGACAGCAGCAGTTGGCCCAGATGGTGCCGCCCCGGGCCCAAGCTTGGCAGGTGCCTCGCAGCCTGCAGCGCGCCGCGGGCAAAAATGTCGCGGTGCGTGGCCCGATGCACCAGCTCCAGGCGCTCGCCCGGCCCGCTGAACTGCACCGTGTGCTCACCCACGATGTCGCCTGCCCGCAGGCTGGCGTAGTGCGGCGCCTGGCCCCGCCCGGCCTGCGCAGCCGCACCCAGCAGCAGCGCCGTGCCCGAGGGCGCGTCCTTCTTGTGGGCGTGATGGGCCTCCACCACGTCGGCGTCCCAGTCCGGCAGCGCCGCCGCGGCCTGTTCGACCAAAGCCGCCAGCACCGCCACCCCGGCGCTGAAGTTCGCGGCCCACAGCACGGGAATCTGGGCGGCAGCGGCGTCCAGCGCCAGCAACTGCTCCGGCGCCAGCCCGGTGGTGCCGCTGACCAGGCCCGCGCCGCGCGCCCGGCACAGGGCCAAAACCGCCCCAAACGCCTCCGGCAGGCTGAAATCTACCGCCACGTCGAACTCGGGCGCCTGCTCCAAGGCCGCGGCCGGCAACACCGGCACGCCGTCCGCCTCGGCCAGCGGCGCACCCGAACGGCTAACGGCGGCAACCACTTGCACGCCCGCTTCGGGCGCCAGGCGCAGCAGGGCCCGGCCCATGCGGCCGCTGGCGCCATGGATGAGAAGTCGTACGGGTGAGGAATCCATGGCCTGCAAGCTAGCGGAATCCGGGCCGGGCTGGCAAACCGCTAGACTGGCTGCGCCCTCTTTGCCGCCCAGCAGGCCCATGTCCAAAGCCAAGCGCGCGCCCCTGCGACTGCCCTTGCTCGTCCTGGCCCTCGCCGCGATGGCGCTGGCACTGTGGGGCGGCCTGGACCGCGTCGACCGCGCGTTCGGGGACGCGATGATGCTGCGGCATGCGCAGAGCCGCACGCCACCCGCGGATATCGTGCTTGTGTCGATCGATCAGCGCAGCTTGGAAGACCTCACGGAAATGGCCGGCGCATGGCCCTGGCCCAGGGCGGTGCACGGCGAACTGATCGACGGCCTGGCCGCCTTTGCGCCTCGCGCCGTGGCTTTCGACGTCATGTTCAACGAAGCCGACGCCTTCCGGCCAGACAGCGACCGCGCCTTCCGCGAAATCGCCATGGCGCAGCCGAACCTGTTCTTCCCCTCCCTGCGGATGGCCGATGGCCTGGCCACGCCCATGTCGCGGCTGCCGCCTTCGCTCGGAGCCCAGCGTCTGCCTGGCTCGGTCGACGGCGCCGGCGATGGCGCCACCCTGCTCCTGCCGACAGTACTGGACCCGGTGAACTGGCAGGGCGGCCTGATCAATTTCGAAGCCGATGGAGACGGCCTAGGCCGCCATGCACGCCTCTGGCACGACCTGGACGGCTGGCGGGTGCCCGGCCTGGCCGCCAGCGTGGCCCGCTACAGCGGCGCCACCTTGCCCGACCGCCCGCGGATACTCTTGAATTGGTACCGCGAGCCCCCGCGCACCATCGCGTACAGCGATCTGATCAACGACTTAGGCCAGGCCGAACCCAAGATCGCGCCGACCCTCGCCGGCAGCATCATCCTAGTGGGCACAACGGCGTCCGGCCTGAACGACATGCGGCCGACGCCACTGTCGGCGCAGACGCAGGGCGTGCTGGTGCTGACCACCGCCATCGCCAACCTGCGTGCCGGCGACTGGCTGCGGGAATGGCCGACGCGTTGGCCGCTGTCGGCCATCGCCGCGGGCGCGGTGGCGCTGGCTTTCTGGCGCCGGCACAGCCCGCTGTGGGTGGGTAGCGTGCTTGCCGCGGCCTCGATCGCGCTGGCCGCCGTGGCGTATGCGGCGCTGGGCTTGAACCATTACCTTCCCATCGGCGCCAGCCTGCTGCTGGCCTGGCTGGGCTTCGGCCTGTTCACGGTGCAGGCGCAGTGGCTGGAGCGGCGCGAGCGCGAGGCCACCATCGGGCTGTTCGGCCGCTTCCTGGACCCGCGCGTGGTGGAAACCTTGGTGGAGGCCGGCGAACTGAGCCTCGACCGCAAGCCGGAGGCGCGCGAGATCACCATCCTTTTTTCCGACATCCGTGGCTTCACCACCCTGTCCGAAACCCGCACGCCCGAGCAGGTGGTGGACCTGCTGAATCGCTATTTCACCCG
>JANNQY010000212.1:0-9025 GCA_031400995.1 Lysobacteraceae bacterium | reverse complement strand
CCCGATGCTCTTGAAAGGCATCGGGGCTGAAGCCCCTCCCACAAAGGCCATCCCACAGGGGGCCCTGCTGCAGGGGGCGGGGTTGGAGTACACATCGCCGCCATGTACGCCGTTCGCCTGCTGCCGCTGGTTTGCCTGTTCCTTGCCGTGCCGGCGGGGGCGGGCACGCTTTACAAGTGCACCGGCTCCGACGGTATCCCCAACTACAGCGGCGAGCGCCTGGCCGGCGCTAGCTGCAAGGTAGTTTCCACCTACACCGCGGCGGACGCCCGGCCCTTGGCCGCGGCTCCGCGGCCGGCGGCCACTGGCGGTGGTTCGGGCACGCCGGCGGCAGTTCCCGCGGGACGGGTGCAGTTCCGTACGGCGGCATCCGGCCAGGCGCTGCCAGCGGCGTCTGCCGCCAGCGGCGCCCGCGTGACCCGGGGTGCCATGTACAAGTTCGAGCGCGGCGGCGTCACCCATTACACCAACGTGCGGCCAGGCGGCGACGCCGGCGCCAAGATGCTGTTCAGCTATGTCGAGACTTGCTACGCCTGCGGCCTGCTGCCTGGCGTCGATTTCAGCGCGGTGCGCCTGAACCTGGACGCCTACGCGGCTGAAGTGCGCGCGGCGGCAGCCGAGTTCGGGGTGGAAGAGGCAGTGGTGCGGGCCATCATCCATGCCGAGTCGGCGTTCCGGCCGAACGCCGTGTCCCACGCAGGTGCCCAAGGGCTGATGCAGCTGATTCCCGCCACAGCCAGCCGATTCGGGGTGGCCGATGTGTATGACCCGACGCAGAACATCCGCGGCGGCGTGCAGTACCTGGCCTGGCTGCTCAAGCGCTACAACCAAGACCTCACCCTGGCCGCGGCCGGCTACAACGCCGGCGAGGGCGCGGTGGACCGTCACGGTGGCGTGCCGCCCTAAGCCGAGACCCAGCGCTATGTCCAGCGCGAGGGCCAGCTGGCCGAGCGTTACCGCGGGGCGCTGTCCGCCCACTGAGCCGGCGTTGTCGCTGCCGCGCTCCCTCCGCTACAATTACGCGTCTTTGCCGGCCCCCGGGGCCGCGCAGCCCGCATTTCAGTCACTTAGCAACATTTTCGGAGAGCCGGATGGCTAACGAAGGGGTCAATTCAGGCCGTCGCCGCTTCCTCACTGCAACCACCGCCGTGGTTGGCGCGGTGGGCGTGGCAGCCGCCGCGGTTCCGTTCCTCAGCAGCTGGAAGCCCAGCGCCCGCACCCGCCTGGCCGGTGCGCCGGTGGACGTGGACATCGGCCGGATCGAGATGGAGCCGGGCATGCGCATGATCGTGCAGTGGCGCGGCAAGCCGGTCTGGATCTTCCGCCGCACGCCCGAGCAATTGGCCGCCCTGCCGGGCCTCGACGCCCGTCTGCGCGACCCGGCCTCGGCCAACGCCGACCAGACTCCTGAGTTCGCCCGCAATGGCGCCCGCTCCATCAAGCCCGAGCTGGCCGTCATGGTTGGCATTTGCACCCACCTGGGCTGCTCGCCCAGCTACGTGCCCGAGCTGCAGCCGCAGGCCTTCGACAGCGAATGGCAGGGTGGTTTCTACTGCCCCTGCCACAACTCGCGCTTCGACCTGGCCGGCCGCGTGTTCCAGGGCGTGCCGGCACCGTCCAACCTGCAGGTGCCTCCCTATCACTTCGTTGACGACACCCACCTCATAGTAGGCGTCGCACCCGAGGGAGCCGCGTAATGGCCAATGTCATCACCCGCACCGCCGAGTCCGTCGTGGGCTGGGTCAATGAGCGTACGCCTGGCCTGGTGCCGGCGTACAAGAAGCACATCTCGGAGTACTACGCTCCGAAGAACTTCAACCTCTTCTATTATTTCGGCTCGCTGGCGATGCTGGTGCTGATCAACCAGATCGTCACCGGCATCTTCCTCACGATGCACTACAAGCCCAGTGCCGCCGAGGCCTTCGCGTCGGTCGAATACATCATGCGCGACGTGGAGTGGGGCTGGCTGATCCGCTACATGCACAGCACTGGCGCCTCGCTGTTCTTCGTCGTGGTCTACCTGCACATGTTCCGCGGCATCATCTACGGCTCCTACCAGAAGCCGCGCGAGCTGGTCTGGGTGATGGGCGTGTTGATCCTGCTTGTGCTGATGGCCGAAGCCTTCATGGGCTACGTGCTGCCTTGGGGCCAGATGTCGTTCTGGGGCGCGCAGGTCATCATCAATTTGTTTGGCCTCATACCCTTCGTGGGAGAAGGGCTCACCGAATGGATCCGCGGCGATTTCGTCGTGGGCGACGCCACCCTCAACCGGTTCTTCGCGCTGCACGTCATCGCGCTGCCGCTGGTCCTGCTGCTGCTGGTGGTGCTGCACCTGGGCGCGCTGCACGAGGTGGGCTCCAACAACCCCGACGGCGTGGACATCAAGAAGATCAAGGACAAGGACACGGGCAAGCCCAAGGACGGTATTGCTTTCCATCCGTACTACACGGTGAAGGACCTGTTCGGTGCCGGCTTCTTCCTGCTGCTGTTCGCGTTCGTCGTCTTCTTTGCGCCCACCATGGGCGGCTGGTTCCTGGAGTGGGACAACTTCATTGAAGCCAACCCCATGGTGACGCCGGCGCACATCAAGCCGGTGTGGTACTTCACGCCCTACTACGCAATGCTGCGCGCCATCCCGCATCCGCTGCTCGGCTTCATGGTGATGGGTGGCGCAACCCTCATCCTGTTCCTGCTGCCTTGGCTCGACCGCTGCAAGGTGCGCTCAATTCGGTACCGGCCGATGCTGCACAAGGTGCTGATCTCGCTGTTCGCGCTCACCTTCGTCGTGTTGGGCTGGCTGGGCGCGCAGTCGGGTTCGGATACCCAGAAGCTGGTGGCGCAGATCCTCACCGGCTACTACTTCGCCTTCTTCATCCTGATGCCGTTGTGGTCCACGTGGGGCCAGACCAAGGCTGTACCCGAGCGGGTGACCATGCATGATTAAGTTGCGCTTCTTTGCCCTACTGCTGGCATTCGCTCCGGCGCTAGGCCTGGCTGCCGGCGGCAGTCCGCTGGAGTCGTCGGGCACCGACCTGGGCGACCGCGCTTCGCTGCAGCGCGGCGCGGGCCTGTTCATGAATTACTGCTCGGGCTGCCACGCCCTGGCCCTGCACCGCTACTCGCGCATCGGTTTGGACCTGCGCCTGAGCCAGGAACAGGTGGAGCAGTTCCTGATTCCGGGCGACGCCAAGTATGGCGAGACCATCAATACCGGTATCGCCTCCGGTGATGGCACGGCCTGGTTTGGCAAGGCGCCACCCGACCTGAGCCTGACGGCTCGCGCCCGCCACGGTGGGCCGGACTGGATCTACACGTACCTCAAGAGTTTTTACGTGGACGAGTCCCGGCCGATGGGCTGGAACAACACCCTGTTCCCGGGGTCCTCAATGCCGCACGTGCTTTGGGAGATGCAGGGTATCCAGCGCCCCATCTACGCCCAGGATCACGGCGGGCAGCCGCACGTGGCCAAGCTCGAGTTGGCCAAGCCGGGCCGGCTGGACGCCAAGCAGTTCGACCAGGTGGCTCGCGACATCAGCGCCTTCCTGCAGTACGTGGCCGAGCCGGCGGCGCTCAAGCGCGAGGCCATCGGGGTCTGGGTGCTGCTGTTCCTGGCCTTCTTCACCTTCATTGCCTACTTGCTGAAGCTGGAGTACTGGCGCGACGTGCACTGAACCGCGCCGGTCCACGCCCAGTTCGGGGCCGCCTTCGGGCGGCCCTTTTGCTTGGCGCGCCGGGCCGCCGTGGGCGGTGGGCACGGGGTGGCTTGCGGCAGACCGCCCGTTTCGGGCAGGGTTAGGGCTTGCGATGACCGCTAGCAGGGGCTGGCAGCGCCGCGAAAGGGGAAACCGATGGCTGCCAGTCCGCGCATCCGCAATGCCCTGACCCTGTTCTCCGCCCGCGACTGCGTGGTTTGCCACCGCGTCCGGCTGGTGCTGGCGGCCAAGGGCGTCGTCTACGAACTGGTTCCGGTGGACCCGGGCAACCCACCCGAGGATCTGGTGGACCTCAATCCTTATCATTCCGTGCCCACCTTGGTGGATCGGGAGTTGGTGCTGTACTACGCATCGGTGGTGTCGGAGTATTTGGACGAACGCTACCCGCACCCGCCGCTGATGCCGGTGGACCCGCTTTCACGCGCGCGGCTGCGGCTGGCGATGCTGCATTTCGAGCGCGAGTGGGTACCGCACGTGCAGGCCATCCAGCACGGCAACAAGGCCCAAGTCGACGCCGGTCGCAAGCGGCTGAAGGAGCTGCTGATCGCGGCGCTGCCGCTGTTCAAGGCCTCCAAGTTCTTCCTTAATCCGGAGATGAGCCTGGCCGATTGCGCCATCGCGCCCATCATCTGGCGCCTGCCGGCGCTGGGCGTGCAGCTGCCCAAGGAAGCCAAGTTGATCGAGGATTACGGCATGCGGATCTTCCGCAACCCCGCCTACCTGCGCAGCCTCACCCCCGAGGAAAAAAACCTGCGCGAGTTGCCGCCGTGACCCAAGCGCCTCCGGTGATGGGCTCCAACCGGCCGTACCTGCTGCGCGCCCTGAACGAATGGATCTGCGACAACGGCCTCACTCCCTACCTGCTGGTGGATGCCAGCCATGAGGGCCTGCAGGTGCCCGCTTCGGTGATCAAGGAAGGGCGCGTCGTGCTCAACATCGCTCCGCGCGCGGTGGCCCAACTGGTGGTGGACAACCGCGATGTGCGCTTCATGGCGCGCTTTGGCGGCGTCAGCCAGTCGGTGGTGGTGCCGGTGGCCGCGGTGATGGCCATTTACGCGCAGGAAAACGGCCAAGGCATGATGCTGCCCGAAGACGGCGCCACGCTGCCCGATGACGCCCCCGAACCCACGCCCAGCCCCGACGCCGGCGGCGACGGTCCACGACGCAGTCATTTGCGGGTAGTGAAGTAGCGCGCCCGCGCCTAGATCGGCGCGTCCTGTGCGGCGTCCGGTGGCGGCATGGGGCCCACCAGCGACCGCAGGCGGCGCCCGTGCAGCACCAGTCGTCCAGCGTGCCGGTCGTCGCCGCCGTTGGAGTACTCGAAGCCGTAGTGGCGCTCCAAGCCCAACCAGCCGTCCGGGCCGCGGCTCAGGCGCATGGCCAGCAAATGCACGCTTTGGTCCAGCCACTGCACGCCGGCCCGGCTGCAAGCCCGGCGGCCCAAATGGGCGGCAGTCTCGGCGGCGGCGCGGCCGGCGAACCAGAAAACCACCGCGGCCATGGCCGCCACCATCATTAGCAAGGTTCCCAACATCAGGCCAGTGTGGGGACGGCTGCGGTCCGCCGCAAGGCGCCCCCCTGCCGGCATGGCCCCGGCATGGCTAAGATAGGCGCGGATGCCGGCCCTCGGGGCCCTCGCCGTTTCGCAGGAGAGCGAAAATGAAACTGGTGTTTCCCAACGGTGAGCACGGGCAAGTGCTGCTCAACGCCGGCGTCAACCGGATTGGTACCTCGTCCGAAGGCGCCGTGGTGCTCACCCTGCCGGGCATTGCCGGCCTGCACTGCGAAATCCACGTCACCAGCACCGGAGCCAACCTGCAGGTGCCGGCCGGCGGCGGCCCGGCGACGGTGAACGGCAAGCCGGTGCTGGACATCATGGCGCTGCGCACCGGCGACCAGATTGGCATTGGCCCGGTAGTGGCCAAGTTCGTGGTGGTGGAAGTACGCAGCGCCTCGGCGGCCGGCGCGCTGCCGGACTCGGACGAGGATTCCGGCGCCACCCGGGTGCGGATGGCGGTGCCGAAATTCGTGCTGCGCGGCGTCTCTGGCGCGGTGTTTGGCAAGGTTTACCCGGTGGCGGGCCCCGTGGTGATCGGCCGCGCGACGGAATGCGACATCTCGGTGCAGGCCGAGGAAATCTCCCGCCGGCATGCGCTGGTGAAGCCCACGCCCGACGGCCTGTCGGTGGAGGACCTGGGCTCGTCCAACGGCACCTTCATCAATACCCGCCGGGTGCAGCAGGGCTTCCTTAACCCAGGCGATGAACTGCGCCTAGATGCCGTGCGCTTCATCGTGGTGGCGCCGGGCATGGAAATGGCCCAGCAGACCGCGCGCATGGTGTCGGGCGAATCCGCGGCGCCAGTCGCGGCCGGCGGCATGAGCAAGTGGGTGCCGATAATGCTGACGGCTGCGGCCGCCGTAGTGATCGTGGCGTTGGTGCTCAGCCGCAGCTAGCGCGGGGGCTCGCCCAGCCGCATCGAGAGGTCCAGCGCCTGGACGTGTTTGGTCAGTGCGCCGACCGAGATGAAATCCACGCCAGTTGCGGCAATGTCGCGCAGCCGCTCCAGCGTGACGCTTCCCGACACCTCCAGCGGCGTGCGGCCGGCCGCGCGCCGGACGGCTTCGCGCAGATCCTCGGGCGTGAAGTCATCCACCAGGATGCGCTGGCAGTCGGTAGCCAGGGCCTGGTCGAGTTCGTCCAGCGATTCCACTTCAATGATCAGCGGCAGGCTGGGATGGAGCGCGCGGGCCGCAGCGGCCGCGGCGGCGATGGAGCCTGCGGCATGGATGTGGTTTTCCTTGAGCATCACCGCGTCGTACAGGCCCATGCGGTGGTTCATGGCGCCGCCTGCGCGCACCGCGTACTTCTGCGCCAGGCGCAGGCCGGGCAGGGTCTTGCGGGTGTCGAGGATGCGGGTGCGGGTGCCCGCCACCTCGGCCACGTAAGCGGCGGTGCGCGTGGCGGTGGCGGAAAGGGTCTGCAGGAAATTCAGCGCGGCGCGCTCGGCGCTCACCAGCGCCCGCGTGCGTCCGGCCAGCGTTACCAGCACGGTGCCGGGCAGCACCGGTTCGCCTTCGGCTACGTGCCAGCGAATGACCATGCCCGGGTCGAGCGCAAGGAAGCAGGCATCAAACCAAGGCCGGCCGGCGACGACCCCAGCTTCCTTCGCCAGCACATAGGCCCGCGCCGGCTGGTCGGGCAGCAATTGGGCGGTGGCGTCGCCGGAGCCCAGGTCTTCGTCCAGGGCCCGGCGCACATCCAGGGCAATCGCTTCGGCTGGTGGCGGCGTCAGCGCCCTTGCCATCAGCGCGGGAAGTCCGCGGCCTGCGCGCTGGCCAAGGCCTCGTCGGACAACAGCACCGGGATGCCGTCATCCACCCGGTACACCGTGCGGCGGTCGCGGGTCACCAGGGCTTCCACCAATGGCTCGGCCTGCGGGCTGCCGTCGGCGCGCACCACGCCGCCGGTGGCAATGGCGCGGTTGAGCGCGGCCAGGTCCGCTTCAGTGAGCAGGGCCAGGGGCTGCTTGGTGCTGGGGCAGCAGAGGATGTCCAGCAGTTTTCGGTCCATGGGCATCTGTGTCCGGCGGGTGGCTTGGGTCTAGAATAGCGTTTTGCCGAAGCCCGCTGCCATGAACCAACGCGTTGAAGCCCCGCTGGTCGGGGTCGTCATGGGTTCCCGCTCCGACTGGGAGACGATGCAGCACGCCGTCGCCCGGCTCGAGCAGCTGGGCGTGCCGCACGAAGTGCGGGTGGTTTCCGCGCACCGCACCCCGGAGCTGCTGGTGGACTACGCCAAGACCGCGTCGGCGCGCGGCCTGCGCGCCATCATCGCCGGCGCCGGCGGTGCGGCCCATCTGCCGGGCATGCTCGCAGCGCTCACTGCGGTGCCGGTGCTGGGCGTTCCCGTGCAAAGCAAAGCGCTCAACGGCCTGGACTCGCTGCTGTCCATGGTGCAGATGCCGGCCGGCGTGCCGGTGGCCACGTTTGCCATCGGCGCCGCGGGTGCGGCCAATGCCGCCCTGTTCGCGGCGGTGATGTTGGCGCCGCAACTGGAGCCAGTGCGCGTGGCGCTGGACGAGTTCCGCGCCAGCCAAACCCGCGACGTGCTCGACAAGCCGGACCCGCGGCAGCCGTGACCACCGTCGGCATCCTGGGCGGCGGGCAGCTGGCCCGCATGCTGGCGCTTTCCGGCGCGCCGCTGGGGCTGCGCTTCCTGGTGCTCGACGCCACCCCCGACGCCTGCGCCGCGCAGTTCGCGCCGCTGCTGCAGGCCGACTACCGCGATCAGGACGCGCTGGCACAGTTCGCCGCGCGCGTGGACGTGGCCACTTTCGATTTCGAAAACGTGCCGGCCGAAAGCGCCCAGTGGCTGGCCGAGCGCGTCCCGGTGTTTCCCAGCCCGCGCGCGCTCAGCGTGGCCCAGGACCGGCTGGCGGAGAAAACACTGTTCCGCGAGCTGGGCATCCCGGTTCCGGAGTTCGCGGCGATAGATTCACGCGCCGAACTCGACGCGGCGCTGGTGCGCATCGGCACGCCCTGCATTCTCAAGACCCGCCGCCTGGGCTATGACGGCAAGGGCCAGTTCCGGATCAAGACCCTCGCCGACGCTGGCGCGGCGTGGGATTCGCTGGGCGCACAGGCGACCACTGTGGGCCTGATCCTGGAGGGTTTCGTGGCCTTCCAGCGCGAACTGTCGGTGTTGGCGGTGCGCGGCCGCGATGGCGAACTGCGCACTTGGCCACTCACCGAGAACTGGCACGAGGACGGCATTCTTTCCGCCAGCCTGGCGCCGGCTTCGGTCTCTGCGCCGCTGCAGGCGCAGGCGCTGGACGCGGCGCGCAAGGTGGCCGAAGCGCTCGACTACGTTGGCGTGTTCGCGCTGGAGCTGTTCCTGAAGGACGGCGTGCTGCTGGCCAACGAAATGGCGCCGCGGGTGCACAACTCCGGCCATTGGACCATCGAGGGTGCGGAAACATCGCAGTTCCAGAACCACCTGCGTGCCGTGCTGGGGCTGCCGCTGGGCGACACCCGCGCCGTCGGTCAAAGCGCGATGCTCAACTGGATCGGCGAAATGCCGACGCCACTGCCGGTGCTGGCCGAGGCCTGCGGGCACTGGCATGACTACGGCAAGTCGTCCCGCGAAGGCCGTAAGGTCGGCCACGCCACGCTCCGCGCGGATACGGTGACCGAGCTTGTCGCCGCGATCGAGCGGGTCGGCCGGGCCTTGGGCCGCGACGCCCAGGTCGCCCCCGTCATCGCCCGCCTCACTGAGTCCCCCTGAAGCCTGATCCTGTGGGAGGGACTTCAGT
>JANNQY010000211.1:0-20889 GCA_031400995.1 Lysobacteraceae bacterium | reverse complement strand
GACACGCCGGTAATGCAGGTGAACAGGCCGGCCGGGATGGCGAGGTCCACGTCCTTGAGGTTGTTGCCGCTGGCGCCCAGCAGCTTGAACGTCATTTTCGGGTTGGGCTTGTGCCGCTTGGCGGGGATCTCGATGCGACGGCGGCCGGAAAGGTAGGCGCCGGTGATGGAGCGCGGCGCCTTGAGCACGTCGGCGTAGCTGCCTTGGGCCACCACTTCACCGCCGTGCACACCGGCGCCCGGGCCGATGTCCACGATGTGGTCGGCCAAGCGGATGGCGTCTTCGTCGTGTTCCACCACGATGACGGTGTTGCCCATGTCGCGCAGGCGGGTGAGGGTGCCCAGCAGGCGCTCGTTGTCGCGCTGGTGCAGGCCGATGGAAGGCTCGTCGAGCACGTACATCACGCCCACCAGGCCCGCGCCGATCTGGCTGGCAAGGCGAATACGCTGGGCTTCGCCGCCGGAAAGGCTGTCGGCCTTGCGTTCAAGCGTGAGGTAATCCAGGCCCACGTCCACCAGGAAGCGCAGCCGGTCGCGGATTTCCTTGACGATCTTGGTGGCGATCTCGCCGCGCCAGCCGGGCAGGCTCAGCGCCGAAAAGAACGCCAGCGATTCATCCACCGGAAGCAGCGTGATCTGCGACAGGTTGCGCTCGGCCACGAACACGTTGCGGGCCGAGCGGTTCAGGCGTGCGCCGCCGCATTCGGGGCAGGCGCGGTTGGAGATGAACTTGGCCAGCTCCTCCTTCACCACCTGCGATTCCGTTTCGCGATGTCGGCGCTCCAGGTTGGGCACGATGCCCTCGAACTTGTGCTTGCGCTGGGTGCGGCCGCCGGATTCGGTGAGGTAGGTGAAACTGATGATCTCGTCGCCGCTGCCGAAAAGCACGGCGTGGCGCACCGTTTCGGACAGGTCCTGCCAGTGGGTGTCGGGGTCGAAACCGTAGTGCTTGGCCAGCGAGGCAATCAGCTGGAAATAGTAGGCATTGCGGCGGTCCCAGCCGCGCACCGCGCCGGCGGCCAGGCTTAGCTCCGGATGCACCACCACCCGCGCCGGGTCGAAGAACTGGCTCACGCCCAGGCCGTCGCAGCTGGCGCAGGCGCCCATGGGCGAGTTGAACGAGAACAGGCGCGGCTCCAGCTCGGGCAGGGCGTAGTCGCAGGCCGGGCAGCTGAACTTCGAGGAGAACAGCAGGGGCGCCACGCTGGCGTCGTCCAGGTCCTGCACCTGCGCCAGGCCATCACCCAGCTTGAGCGCGGTTTCGAAACTTTCGGCCAGCCGCTGCTTAAGGTCCTCGCGCGGCTTGAAGCGGTCGATGACGGCTTCGATGGTGTGCTTCTGGCGCAGGGCCAGGGCCGGCACCGCGTCCAGTTCATAAAGGGTGCCATTCACCCGCACCCGCACGTAGCCCTGGGCGCGCAGTTGGTCGAACACCTGGGCGTGCTCGCCCTTGCGGTCGCGGATGACCGGGGCCAGCAGCATGTAGCGGCGCTCGGCCGGCAGCGCCAGCACCTGGTCCACCATCTGGCCCACGGTCTGGGCCTCCAGCGGGTAATGGTGGTCCGGGCAGCGCGGGGTGCCCACCCGGGCGAACAGCAGGCGCAGGTAGTCGTAGACCTCGGTGATGGTGCCCACCGTGGACCGCGGGTTGTGGGATGTGGACTTCTGCTCGATCGAGATGGCCGGGGACAGGCCCTCGATATGGTCTACGTCCGGCTTCTCCATCACGCTGAGGAACTGCCGGGCGTAGGCCGACAGGGACTCGACGTAGCGGCGTTGGCCCTCGGCATAGATAGTGTCGAAGGCCAGCGAGCTCTTTCCCGAGCCCGACAGCCCCGTGATCACGATCAGCCGGTCCCGGGGCAGGTCCAGGTCGATGTTCTTGAGGTTGTGGGTGCGGGCACCGCGGATCCGAATCGTGTCCATGCGCCTTGGCGGCGGCTCCGGAGGGGGGAAACCGAGCAGTCTAGCAGCCGGGTGTGGGCGGGCCGTGACCCCCTTGGCACCGGCCGCTGGGGCGGCTTGGGAGCACCCTGGGCCCCGCCAACCAGGCCGAGAGCCAGCCTAGCCGGGCGCCCGGATAGGCCGGAAGGGCAGGGGTTTGACCTGAAAGGGGTTTTTCCCCTACAATTCCGCTTCTGTCCCCTTGACCGCGGGCAGGTTGGCTCAAAAATAACTACAGAGGAATCCAGGTCATGTACGCAGTTATCGTTACCGGCGGTAAGCAATACCGCGTGATGAAGGGCGAGTTCCTTCGCGTCGAGAAGCTCGAGGTCGAAGCTGGCAGCAGCATCGAAATCGACAACGTGCTCCTGCTGGGCGACGGCGAGACCGTCACCGTGGGTACGCCGAATATCGCAGGCGCCAAGGTTACCGCTCTCATCAAGTCGCACGGTCGTCTGGACAAGGTCCGGATCGTCAAGTTCCGTCGCCGTAAGCACCATCGCAAGCAGATGGGCCACCGGCAGTACTTCACCGAAATCGAAATCACCGGCATCGCCGGCTAAGCCCGAGGAGACAACGTCATGGCACAGAAAAAAGGCGTAGGCTCGTCCCGCAACGGCCGCGATTCCAACCCGAAATACCTCGGTGTGAAGATGTATGGCGGCCAGGCGATTGAAGCCGGCAACATCATCATCCGCCAGCGCGGCACCGAGTATCACCCCGGCATGGGCGTTGGCCTGGGCCGCGACCACACCCTGTTTGCCTTGGTAAACGGCGTGGTGGATTTCTCGGTGAAGGGTCCCAAGCGGCGTCGCACCGTGAGCGTGGTCCCGGCGGCCTGAACCCCGCCCGGCACCGCCTGAAGGGCCCCGCTTCGGCGGGGCTTTTCATTTCAGAACCCGGCTGCTCCCGCCCGCGCCCTTCACGGCACAGGGCGAACGGCCCACAATCGCGGCGAACGGCCTGTCCTGCCGCCCGGGAAGTACCCAGTGAAATTCGTTGATGAAGCCCAGATCCTGGTGATTGCCGGCAACGGCGGCAACGGCTGCATCAGCTTCCGTCGCGAGAAGTTCATTCCGCTCGGCGGCCCCGATGGTGGCGACGGTGGCAACGGCGGCAGCGTCTGGCTCGAAGCCGACGAGAACCTAAATACGCTCATCGACTTCCGTCACCAGCGCCAGTTCCGCGCCCAGAGCGGCCAGAGCGGCATGGGCCGCCAGGCCTACGGCAAGGCCGGCGAGGACAACGTCATCCGCGTGCCGATCGGCACCGAAGTAATCAACGTCGAGACCGATGAAATCATCGGTGACCTCACCGAGCATGGTGGCCGCCTGCTGGTCGCCCAGGGCGGCGTCGGCGGCCGGGGCAACGTGCACTTCAAGAGTTCCATCAATCGCTCGCCGCGCCGCGCCGGCACCGGTACGCCGGGCGAAGAGCGCGAGATCCGGCTTGAGATGAAACTGCTGGCCGACGTGGGCTTGCTGGGCTTCCCCAACGCCGGCAAATCCACCTTCATCCGCGCCGTGTCCGCGGCCACGCCGAAGGTAGCCGACTACCCGTTCACTACCCTGCACCCGAACCTGGGCGTGGTCAGCGTGGAGATGGACCGCAGCTTCGTCATCGCCGACATCCCGGGTCTTATCGAGGGCGCGGCCGACGGCGCCGGTTTGGGTAGCCTGTTCCTGCGCCACGTGCAGCGCACCCGCGTGCTGCTGCACCTGGTGGACATGGCGCCGTTCGACGACGGCGTGGACCCGGTGACCCAGGTGCGCGCCATCGAGAACGAACTGCGCAAGTACGACCCGGGCATGCTGGAAAAGCCGCGCTGGCTGGTGCTCAACAAGGCCGACCTGATCCCGGAGGACGAGCGCCAGGCGCGCGCCGAGGCGGTGGTGAAGGCGCTGGATTGGCAGGAGCCGTGGTTCATGGCCTCGGCCATTGGCCGCGAGGGCACCTGGCCGGTGGTGCTGAAGGTGCAGCAGTTCTTCGACGAGCAGAAAGCCCTGGCGGCGGAAGCGGCTGAAGACGCCGCGGCCCGCGCCGAGATGTCCCGCAATGGCTGAGGCCCGCCAGCGGCCCTTGGCCGGGGCAGGCAGGGCGCGGCGGCTTGGTGGCGCGCATGCAAAAAGGCCGGCTTCCGCCGGCCTTTCGCTGCAGCCATCCGGGGTTGCCGGATCAGGCCTGCTTGAGCGCCTTGATGTGGGCGCTGATGCGGCTCTTGTGGCGGGCGGCCTTGTTGCGGTGGATCAGGCCACGGGCCGAGTAACGGTCCAGGATCGGCTGGGCAGTGGCGAAGGCGGCTTCGGCGCCGGCGGCGTCCTTGGCTTCCAGGGCCTTGATCACCTTCTTGACGACGGTGCGCAGCATGGAGCGCTGGCTGGTGTTGCGGGCGTTGCGCACGACGGTCTGCTTGGCGCGCTTTTTGGCGGACTTGATGTTGGCCACGGAGGGCTCCTGAAATCGACGGTTGATAGCCGGATCGGTAAAAACCGGCGTGGAATGTGGGGTGCAGGCAGGGGTGGAGCTTTGAAGACCCGAAAGTATGGGCGATTCAGTGGCTTGAGTCAATTCCCCTGGGCCGCGGGAGTTCAGGCATGAGCCGAGGCAGCCTGCTGCGGTCCACGGCGGTGTTCAGCGCCATGACCTTCCTGTCCCGCATCGCCGGCCTGGCCCGCGACCTGCTGCAGGCAACGCTGTTCGGCACAGGCCCGGCGGTCAGCGCCTTCGTGGTGGCCTACCGCATCCCCAATTACCTGCGGCGGATCTTCGCCGAGGGCTCGTTTTCGTCGGCCTTCGTGCCGGTGCTGTCCGAGTTGCACCAGCGCGGCGACAAGGCCGCCCTGCAGGATTTCCTGGACCACGTGGCCGGCGCGCTGCTGGCGGTGGTGCTCGCCATCACGGGCTTGGGAATGCTGTTCGCGCCCTGGATCGCCCGCCTGTTCCTGCTGTTCGCGGGCAAGGACTCCGAGCAGGTGGCGCTGACCGCCGACATGCTGCGCATCACCTTCCCCTACCTGGCCTTCATCTCGATGACGGCCATGGCGGGCGCCGTGCTCAACAGCATGCGCAAGTTCGGGCTGCCGGCGTTCACGCCGGTGCTGCACAACCTGGGCGTCATCGCGGCCATGCTGGGCCTGGCCTCCTATTTCGAAGTGCGTGAGTTCGCGCTGGCCTGGGGCGTATTCCTCGCCGGCCTGCTGCAGCTGCTGCTGCTGTGGCCGGCCATGGGGCGGCTGGGCATGGCGCCGCGGCTGCGCCTGGACTTCAAGCATCCGGGCGTGCGCAAGGTGTTCGGGCTGATGCTGCCAACGATTTTCTCGTCGTCGGTGTCCCAGCTGAACTTGCTGGTGGGCACCATGTTCGCCTCGCTGCTGATCGTGAACGCGCAGGCTTGGCTGTATTACTCCGATCGCTTGGTCGAGTTCCCGCTGGGGCTGTTCGGGGTGGCGATTGGCACCGTGATCCTGCCGCACCTGTCGCGACGGTTCGCCGACAGCGACACCGGCGGCTATTCGCAGGCGCTGGACTGGGGCCTGCGTCTGGTCGCGTTGGTCAGCGTACCGGCGGCGCTGGGCCTGGCCCTGATGGCCGAGCCTTTGTGCGCCACGCTGTTCCAATACGGGCGATTCAGCGCGCGCGACACCCAGATGGTTGCGGCCAGTGTGATGGCGATGAGCGTGGGTGTGCCGGCGTTCATGCTCAGCAAGGTGCTGCTGCCGGCCTTCTTCGCCCGCCAGGACACCCGCACGCCGATGCGCGCGGCGGTGATCACGGTGTTCCTCAACATCCTGTTCACGGTCGCGCTGGTCACTCCGCTTTGGTACTGGGGCTACGGTGCGGCCCACGGCGGCATCGCGCTGGCCACGGCGCTGGCGGGCATTGCCAACGCGCTGCTGCTATGGCGCTACCTCATCCGCCAGGGCGTGTACCGCGTTGGGAAAGGCTGGCCCAAGCTATTCCTGCAGATATCGCTGGGCTCGCTGCTGATGGCGGCGGCCGTGCTGTTGGCGCGCCAATACGTGGGCGACTGGGCCGGCCTGGGTAATTGGTACCTGCGCCTGCTGTGGCTGGTGGGCGTGGTCGGGGCTGGCGCCTTGGCCTACGGCCTCGGCCTTCTGTTGGCGGGTCTGCGGCCGCGGCACATCAGGGAGGCCTGAGGTGCCGCAAACGCTATACTTTTGCCCATGAGCAAGCTGTTTCGCGACGTCGAGGGCCCGTCACCGTGCCCGCAGGGCAGCGTGGTCTGCATCGGTGCCTTCGATGGCCTCCACGCGGGGCACCGGGCGCTTGCGGGCCACGTGCTGGCGCGTGCGCGTGGCGCCGGCCTGGCTGCCATAGCCCTGAGCTTCGAGCCGCTGCCGCGCGAATTCTTCGGGCGTGAGCGCTCGCCGGCGCGGCTGCTGCTGCCGCGCGCGAAGTTCGAGGGACTGCGCGCGCTTGGCATGGACGCGGTGGGCCTGCTGCGCTTCAACGCGGCGATGGCGGCGATGAGCGCGGAGGATTTCGTGCAGCGGGTGCTGGTGGAGCGGCTGGCGGCGCGGGAAGTATGGGTGGGCCCGGAATTCCGGTTCGGCCACGGCCGCCGCGGCGATCTGGCGATGCTGCAGGCGCTGGGCGGGGTGCACGGTTTCCACGCTGGTGCGATTGAACCGGTGAGTGCGGGTGGCGAGCGCGTGTCCAGCACGGCGCTGCGCCAGCAGTTGGCCGACGGCGATCTGCAAGGCGCGGCCCGCGTGCTCGGCCGCCGCTACGCTATCTCGGGCAAGGTGGTGCGCGGCAAACAGCTGGGCCGAAAGCTTGGCTACCCTACGGCCAATATTCGCCTTGCGGGCAAGCGGCCGGCCCTTTCGGGCATCTATGCCACGTGGGTGCATGGCATCGGCCCGCTGCCGCGTGCCAGCGTGTCCAGCTTGGGCACCCGGCCCACGGTGCACGGCGTGGAGCCCTTGCTCGAGGCGCATGTGTTTGATTTCGACGGCGACCTGTACGGCCGACGGATTGAAGTGGAGTTCGTTGCCAAACTGCGCGACGAAGAAAAATTTGACGACTTGCCCGCCCTGGTCCGGCAGATGGATTTGGACTCGGCGCAAGCCCGGCGCGCTTTGCGCCACGATAGGGAAGAACGCGGAGCGTTGGCGTGAGCGAGAGCGGCAGCAAGGACTACAAACACACCATCAGCCTGCCGGAAACGGCCTTCCCGATGCGCGGCGACTTGCCCAAGCGCGAGCCCGGCATGCTGGCCGGCTGGCAGCAACAGGGCCTGTACGCGCAGGTGCGCGCCAAGGCCAAGGGCCGGCCGCTGTTTGTACTGCACGATGGCCCGCCCTATGCCAACGGCGCCATCCACATCGGCCATGCGGTGAACAAGATCCTCAAGGACATGGTGGTGAAGTCGAAGCTGCTGTCGGGCTTTGACGCGCCCTACGTGCCCGGCTGGGACTGCCACGGCCTGCCGATCGAACTGGTGGTGGAGAAGAAACACGGCAAGGTCGGCGACAAGCTCGACGCCGGTGCGTTCCGCGCCAAGTGCCGCGAGTACGCCGCCGAGCAGATAGCCGGCCAGTCGCGCGAGTTCCAGCGCCTTGGCGTGCTGGGCGACTGGGAGCATCCCTACCGCACCATGGATTTCGCCTTCGAGGCCGACATGCTGCGTTCGCTGGCCAAGATCGTCGAGCGCGGCCACCTTGCGCGCGGCGTGAAGCCGGTGCACTGGTGCTTCGACTGCGGCTCGGCGCTGGCCGAAGCCGAGATCGAGTACGCCGACAAGGTGTCGCCGATGGTGGACGTGGCGTATGACGCGCTCGATGCCAAGCTGCTGGCGTCGAAGTTCGGCGTCGAGCCTGCCGACGCGATCGTGGCAGTGCCGATCTGGACCACCACGCCCTGGACGCTGCCGGCCAGCCTGGCGGTCACCTTGGGCGCCGACATTGAGTACGTGCTGGTGCAGGGCCCGGCGCGCGCCGGCCGCGCGCAGCTGCTGGTGCTGGCGGAAGCGCTGGCCGAGACTTCGCTCGCGCGCTACGGCGTGGCGGAGTTCGTGGTCCTGGGTCGCGCCACCGGCACCGCGCTCGAAGGCCTTCGGCTGCAGCATCCGTTCTACGAGCGCGAGATTCCCGTGCTGCTGGGCGACCACGTCACCACCGACGCCGGCACCGGCGCCGTGCACACTGCGCCCGGCCACGGCCAGGAAGACTTCCAGGTCAGCCTGAAATACGGCCTGATGGACAAGTACAGCGCTCCGGAGATCAACCCGCTGGGCGGCAATGGCGTGTATCTCCCCGGTACGCCACTGTTTGCCGGCCAGTACATCTGGAAAGCCAACGACACCATCACCGCGCTGCTGGCCGAGCGCGGCGTGCTGCTTGCTTCGGGCAAGTTCGAGCATAGCTATCCGCACTGCTGGCGGCACAAGACGCCGGTGGCGTTCCGGGCCACTCCGCAGTGGTTCATCTCGATGGAGCAGGCGGGGCTGCGCGCAGATGCGCTGGCCGCCATCAAGGGCGTGTCCTGGGTGCCCGAATGGGGCGAGGCGCGCATCACCGGGATGGTGGATGGCCGGCCAGACTGGTGCATCAGCCGCCAGCGCACTTGGGGCGTGCCGATCGCTCTGTTCGTGCACCAGGTGAGCAGCGAGCCGCATCCGCGCAGCGTGGAGTTGATGCGCCTGGTCGCCGACCGCGTGCAGGCGCAGGGCACGGACGCTTGGTTCAACCTGGACCCGGCCGAACTGCTCGGCAGCGAGGGCGGTGACTACCGCAAAGTCACCGACATCCTCGACGTCTGGTTTGATTCGGGCGTCACCCATGAAGGCGTGTTGGCGGCGCGCGGCGAAGACGGCCTGCGCAAGCCCGCGGATCTCTACCTCGAGGGTTCCGACCAGCATCGCGGCTGGTTCCAGAGTTCGCTGCTCACCGGCATCGCCATGGACGGCGCCGCGCCTTACCGCCAGGTGCTCACGCATGGTTTTGCGGTGGACGCGCACGGCCGCAAGATGTCCAAGTCCATCGGCAACACCGTGGAGCCGCAAAAGGTGAACGACAGCCTGGGCGCCGACGTGCTGCGCCTGTGGGTTGCGGCCACTGACTATCGCAACGAGATGTCGGTGTCCGACGACATCCTCAAGCGCACCGCCGACAGTTATCGTCGCCTGCGCAACACCGCGCGCTTCCTGCTGGGCAACCTGCACGGCTTCGAGCCCGACCGTCATCTTCTTCCGCACGGCGAGCTACTGCTGCTTGACCAGTGGGCCTTGCATCGCGCGTTCCAGCTCCAGGAAGAAATCAAGGCCGCCTACGCCCGCTACGATTTCGCCGCGGTGGTGGCCAAGGTGCAGAACTTCTGCACCGGCGACCTGGGTTCGGTGTACCTGGACGTCACCAAGGACCGGCTTTACACCATGCCGGTGGACAGCCACGGCCGCCGCTCGGCGCAGAGCGCGATGTTCCACATTGCCGAAGCCTTCGCCCGCTGGGTGGCGCCGGTGCTCAGCTTCACCGCGGAGGAGATCTGGCAGAACCTGCCCGGCTCGCGCGAGGAAAACGTCCTGTTCTCTACTTGGTATGACGGGTTGGCGCCGCTGCCGGCAGATGCGGCGCTGTCGGCCGAGACCTTCGAACGCCTGTTGGAAATGCGCGAGGCGCTGAGCAAGGTGCTTGAGCCGATGCGCGCGCAGGGTGCCATCGGTGCGTCGCTGGAGGCCGAAGTGGACCTGTACGTGGACGCGCCCACCGCCGCGCTGCTGGCGCCCGTGCAGGACGAACTGCGCTTCTTCTTCATCACCTCCCGGCTCGACTTGAAGCCGACCGCGCAGGCGCCGCAGGCGGGCGCGTGGATACACGCCGCGTCCAGCGCCCACGCCAAGTGCGTGCGCTGCTGGCACTACACCTCCGACGTGGGTGCGCACGCCGACGACCCGGAACTGTGCGGCCGTTGCGCGGTGAACGTGAACGGCGCCGGCGAATCCCGGCGGTGGTTCTGATGGTGCGGCCGAAGCCCAGCGCGCTTTCCTGGCTCGGTCTTTCGGCGGTGCTGATCGCGCTGGACCAGTGGAGCAAGTACTGGGCGCTGTCGACCCTGGTGTACCAGGAGTCCGTGCCGGTGATTGATGGCTGGGCCTGGTGGACGCTGGTGCACAACTACGGCGCCGCGTTCAGCCTGCTGGCGGGCGCCGGCGGCTGGCAGCGCTGGTTCTTCACGGGCTTGGCTATCGTGATCAGCACCGCGCTGATCATTTGGCTGGCGCGCACGCCGCGCAGCGATTGGCGCACGGCGCTGCCGTTTTCACTGGTCGTGGCTGGGGCGCTGGGGAACCTGGTGGACCGCCTGCGTTTTGGCTACGTGGTGGATTTCATCGACGTGCTGTATTGGCCAGGAAAGCACTGGCCGGTCTTCAACATCGCTGATTCCTGCATCGTGGGGGGCGCGGTGCTGTTGGTGCTGTTCAGCTTCAAGGCGCCCGCCGACGCCAAAGGCACGGGATAATCACCCCATGGAAATCCTGCTCGCCAACCCCCGCGGATTCTGCGCCGGCGTCGACCGCGCCATTGAGATCGTCAAGCGCGCGATCGACTCTTTGGGCGCGCCCATTTATGTGCGGCACGAAGTGGTGCACAACCGCTTCGTAGTTGAGGACCTGCGCCAGCGCGGTGCGGTGTTCGTGGATGAACTCGACGAAGTGCCCGCCGGCGCCACGGTCATCTTCAGCGCCCACGGCGTGTCGCAGGCGGTGCGCGCCGAGGCCGAGCAGCGCGGACTGAAGGTGTTCGACGCCACCTGCCCGCTGGTGACCAAGGTGCACATCGAAGTAGCCAGGCACTGCCGCGCCGGCCGCGACGTGATCCTGATCGGGCACGCCGGCCATCCCGAAGTGGAAGGCACCATGGGCCAGTGGAAGCGCGAGTACGGCGAGGGCCGTATTTACTTGGTCGAGGACGTGCACGGCGTTGCCACGCTGGAGGTGAACCAGCCGGAGCTGCTCGCCTTCACCACCCAGACCACTCTGTCGGTGGACGACACCCGCGAGATCATCCAGGCCCTGCAGGCGCGCTTCCCCGCCATCCAGGGGCCGAAGCACGACGACATCTGCTACGCCACCCAGAACCGCCAGGACGCCGTGCGCCTGCTGGCCGGCCGCTGCGAAGTGGTGCTGGTGGTGGGCTCGGTGAACAGCTCCAACTCCAACCGCCTGCGCGAACTGGCCGAGAAGCAGGGCGCGCGCGCCTACCTGATAGACGGCGCCGACCACATCCACCCCGCTTGGGTGCTGGGCGTGGCCCGGGTTGGCGTCACTGCCGGCGCCTCGGCCCCGGAAATCCTGGTGCAGGGCGTGGTCGACCGCCTGCGGGAGCTGGGCGCCGGCACCGTCGAACATCTGGAGGGCGAGCCCGAGAACGTGGTGTTCGCGCTGCCCAAGGAACTTCGCATCACGCTGGTGCAGTGAGCCTGCTTTAGCGGGATCGTTGTAAAATGGATTTACCGTGAAAATTTTGACATCCGGGGACAGCAGTGATGGCCCAGCCTGCCGCAAGCGTGATCTTCACGACCTACAACCAGCCTGATTGGCTGGAAAAGGTGCTGGTTGGCTTCGGCGCGCAGACGGTTACGGATTTCGAGATACTCGTCGCGGATGACGGGTCGCGCGACGACACCCGTGAACGCATCGCCGCGCTGGCCTCGATGCTGCCGGTTCCGGTGCGCCACCTCTGGCAGCCGGACGATGGGTTCAGGAAGTGCGAGGCCATGAACATGGCCATCGAGGAGAGCCGCGCTGATTACCTGGTATTCACCGACGGGGACTGCATTCCCCGCCGCGATTTCCTCGCCCGCCACCTCTCGCTGCGGGAGCCCGGGCGATTCCTGTCGGGCGGCTACCACAAGCTGCCGATGGACACGAGCTTGGCGATCGGTGCCGACGACATCCGCGACGGGCGCTGTTTCGACCCCGCTTGGTTGAAGCGCCACGGCATGCCCAACAGCCGCCGCAACCTCAAGATTTCGGTGAACGGTGTCGCTGCGGTGGTGCTTGACCGGCTCAGCCCGGCTCGGGCCAGTTGGAATGGCCACAACGCCTCGGGCTGGAAGCGGGACGTACTGGCGGTGAACGGCTTCGACGAGCGCATGAAATACGGCGGACAGGACCGGGAGTTCGGTGAACGGCTGGAAAACGCCGGCATCCTCGGCAAGCGAGTGCGCTACCGCGCCATCGTCCTGCACCTCGACCATGCCCGGGGGTATGACCGTCCGGAGAGCATTGCCCGGAACCTTGAGATCCGCGAGCAGACCCGCCGCCAGCGCATCACCTGGGCCGAGCAGGGACTGCAGAAGCCGCCCCGCAAGGCCAGCTGATCACTGCCTCGTGGCGCGGGGCCCGGATGGCCCTGCAAATTGACCCGAAGCCCGGCTGGCCCTAGAATTCGCGGCTTCCGCCGGAATAGCTCAGTTGGTAGAGCGGCGCATTCGTAATGCGTAGGTCGTAGGTTCGATTCCTATTTCCGGCACCACGGAGTGGTATGGACGGTCCGCCCGCCCGTGTCGCGGCCGCGAAGCCCCGAAACCCGCAAGCGGGTGGGGCCAGCGGCAAAAAAGCCCGCCATGCGCGGGCTTTTTCTTGAGCGATGCAAACTTGCGGCCCCCCGGGCAGTGAGCTATCGATGCCGCTGGAACCGTTCGGCGCCTTGCCTCGGGAATGACCCAGCCCCAACTCCGGCCCGGCGCCGGATTCGAGCGCGTCGAGCGGTCGGAGTTCGCCCTAGATCGCAAACGGGCCTGAGCCCGTCTCACGCGTTGCGATGCGCTGCCGTTACAGTAGTGGCTGTTGAATTACGGAACACCCCCGATGGCCAAGGCCAAGACCGCCTACGTCTGCACCGAATGCGGTGATTCCTCCAGCAAGTGGCAGGGCCAGTGCGGCGAATGCGGCGCATGGAACACGATGAGCGAATTCGTGATCGAGCCCGCCAGCGCCAGCAAGGGCGGCGGTGCGCCGGTCGCGCGCCAGGGCACGTGGGCGGGGCGGCCCGAGGCCGCTGGCGTGGTGGCGCTGAAGAATGTCAGCCAGGATGCCGAAGTGCGCGTCTCCACCACCATTGGCGAGCTCGACCGCGTGCTCGGCGGCGGCTTGGTAGAGGGCTCGGTGGTGCTGGTGGGAGGCGACCCGGGCATCGGCAAATCAACGCTTCTGCTGCAGGCGCTGGCGCTAATGTCGGCGAATATGCCCGCGCTGTACGTCACCGGCGAAGAAAGCCTGGCCCAGGTGGCCGGGCGCGCGCAGCGCCTGGGGCTGCCCCTGGACAACCTGCACGCGCTGGCGGAAACCTGCGTAGAGAAAATCCTCGGCCAGGCCGCATCCGCGCGGCCCGCGCCGCGGCTGCTGGTGGCCGACTCCATCCAGACGCTCTGGAGCGAGCTGCTTACCGCCGCGCCCGGCTCGGTGAGCCAGGTGCGCGAGAGCGCCGCGCGGCTGGTGCGCTTCGCCAAGGAAACCGGCACCAGCGTGTTCCTGGTGGGCCACGTGACCAAGGAGGGCGGCATCGCCGGCCCGCGCGTGCTCGAGCACATGGTGGATGCCGTGCTGTATTTCGAAGGCGAATCGGGCAGCCGTTTTCGGGTGCTGCGGGCGTTCAAGAACCGCTTTGGCGCGGTGAACGAACTGGGCGTGTTCGCCATGGGCGACAAGGGTTTGCGCGAAGTGCCCAACCCCTCGGCTATTTTCCTCTCGGGCAGCAGCACGCCCCAGCCCGGCAGCGCGGTGATGGTGACGCGCGAGGGCACGCGCCCGCTGATGGTGGAAGTGCAGGCGCTGGTGGACAAGAGCCCGCTGGCCAACCCACGCCGCGTCGCGCTGGGCCTGGAACAGAACCGCCTGGCCATGCTGCTGGCCGTGCTGCATCGGCACGGCGGCGTGGGCGTGTTCGACCAGGACGTGTTCGTGAACGTGGTCGGCGGCATCCGCGTGCAGGAAACCGCGGCGGACCTGCCGGTGTTGCTGGCGGTGCTTAGCTCGCTGCGCGACAAGCCGCTGGCGGAAAAAACCGTCGTCTTTGGCGAAGTGGGCCTCAGCGGCGAGATCCGCCCGGTGCCCAACGGCGAGGAGCGCCTGAAGGAAGCCGCCACCCATGGCTTCAAGCGCGCCATCGTGCCCAAGGCCAACGCCCCCAAAAAGGGCGCGTTCAAGGACCTGGAAGTCATCGCCGTAGAGCGCCTCTCCGAGGCCCTCCAAGCCGCCTCCCACTAGGCCCATGCACCATTGTGGGAGGGACTTCCTGTAGGAGGGACTTCAGTCCCGATAGCTTTTGGCCAAGAGCATCGGGACTGAAGTCCCTCCTACAGCAGGGGGCGGGGGTTAGAGGCGCTGCAGGACTAGTTCGTAGACGAACTTGCTGCCGAAGAACGCCAGCAGCAGCAGCGCCATCGCAAAGAGCGTGAGCTTGGCCGCGCGTGGTCCACGCCAGCCCCAGCGCCAGCGACCGAGCAGCAGCACGCCCAGCACGATCCAGGACAGCATCGACAGCACCGTCTTGTGGCCCAAGTCCTGCGCGAACAAATCGTCCACGAACAACACGCCGGTTAGCAGCGTCAGGCTGAGCAGCGCGAAGGCCGCGGTGAGCGTGCGGAAGCACAGGGTTTCCATCTGCGTCAGCGGCGGCAGCACGCGCAGCCACAGCCCCAAGCGCTTGCGGCGCAGCGCGCGCTCCTGGGCCCACAGCATCAGCGCGAGCAGCGTGGCCACGGCCAGCGTGGCGTAGGCGAGCAGGGCCAGCAGCGCGTGCAGTTTCAGCGGCCAGCCCAGGCCATGGCGCGGCGGGCCGCCACCAAACCAGGCATAGGCCGCCAGCGTGACGGCGGCGAGCGGGAACACGATGATTCCCAAGGCCTCCACGCGCTGCGCCGGGCCCAGCGCGACGGTGAGTGCCGCCATGCCCAGCCCCACCAGCGACAGCGCGGCGAAGAAATGCAGGTCCGGGCCGCCCAGCAGGCGCCATGCGAACAGATGCACGCCGGCATGCAGCAACACCGCCGGCAACGCCAGCCCCAGCCAGCGGCGGGACAAGGGCGCCGACGCTTGCGCGTGCCCGGCCAACTGCTGGCTGGCCAGGGCATACAGGGACATCGCGAGCAGGCTGAGGGCCAAAGCAATCATCCGAGGAGTTTGGCACAGCGGCCTCCAGCCGAGCACCCCTCTCGTGTGGCCGGCCCCGCGCGGTGCCCGCGCTATACTTCGCGCCCCACGGTAAAGACGCCAAAAACCATGTTCGAGTCGCTGACCCAGCGCCTGTCCGGCACCCTGCAACGCCTGCGTGGCCGCGGCCGCCTCACCGAAGAAAACATCCGCGAGGCCACCCGCGAAGTGCGCATCGCCCTGCTTGAGGCTGATGTCGCCCTGCCGGTGGTGTCGGCGCTGATCGAGCGCATCAAGGTGCGCGCGGTGGGCCAGGACGTGCTGACCAGCCTCACGCCGGGCCAGGCCCTGATCAAGGTGGTGCGCGACGAAATGGCGGCGGTGATGGGCTCGGCTGCCAGCGAGCTAAACCTCAACGTGCCGGCCCCGGCCATCATCCTGATGGCGGGTCTGCAGGGTGCGGGCAAGACCACCACGGTGGCGAAGCTGGCCAAGCACCTCAAGGAACGCCGCAAGAAGAAAGTGATGGTGGTGTCGGCCGACGTTTACCGTCCGGCCGCCATCGAACAGCTGCGCACGTTGGCCCAGCAGGTGGACGTGCTGTTCTTCGCCTCGGACGCCTCGCAGAAGCCCGAAGCCATCGTCCGCGCCGCCATCGACGACGCCCGCAAGAGTTTCGTGGATGTCCTGATCGTGGACACCGCCGGCCGCCTGGCCATCGACGACGCGATGATGGCGGAGATCAAGGCCCTGCACGCCGCGGTCAATCCAGTGGAGACGCTGTTCGTCGTTGACGCCATGACCGGCCAGGACGCCGCCAATACCGCCAAGGCCTTCAGCGAAGCGCTGCCGCTCACCGGCGTGGTGCTCACCAAGACCGACGGCGACGCCCGCGGCGGCGCGGCGCTGAGCGTGCGCTACATCACCGGCAAGCCCATCAAGTTCGTCGGCACCGGGGAGAAGCCCGAGGGCCTGGATATCTTCCACCCCGACCGCGCCGCCAGCCGCATCCTGGACATGGGCGACGTGCTGAGCCTGGTGGAGCAGGTTGAGCAGCAGGTGGACAAGGTCAAGGCCCAGAAGCTCGCCGAGAAGGTGGCCAAGGGCAAGAAGTTCGACCTCAGCGACATGCGCGACCAGTTCGAGCAGATGCAGAACATGGGCGGGTTGTCGGGGCTGATGGACAAGCTGCCGGGCATGGGCCAGGTTCCCGACCACGTGAAGGCCCAGGTCACCGGCAAGGAAATGCCACGCATGATCGCCATCATCAGCTCCATGACCAAGAAGGAGCGCCGCAATCCTGGCCTCCTGAACGGCTCGCGCCGGGCCCGCATCGCCCGCGGTTCGGGCACCACCCCGGCCGATGTGAACAAGCTGCTCAAGCAGTTCCAGCAGATGGAAAAGATGATGTCCAAGCTGTCCCAGGGCGGCATGAAGGGCATGCTGCGGGGCATGAAGGGGCTTATGGGCGGCGGCATGCCGGGGCGTTTCCCCGGGCGTTGATCCGGGGCCGCCAGCGGGCGATTCCCCGGTTGGGGTTTCCTTCGGGCCGGCAAAGGGTTAGAATTCGCGATTCCCCTGGCCCGTTTACGGCTAGGCATCCTGTCCCAGAACTGCAGAAAGAGTACATCCACATGGTCAAGATCCGTCTGGCCCGCGGTGGCGCCAAGAAGCGCCCCTTCTACCACATCGTTGTAACCGACCAGCGCAGCAAGCGCGACGGCCGTTCGATCGAGCGCGTGGGTTACTACAACCCCATCGCCACCCCGACCGAACAGCGCGTGGTCTTGGACACCGAGCGCGTCAAGCACTGGGTTTCCAACGGTGCGCAGCTGACCGACAAGGTCCGCGTGCTGTTCAAGGAAGCTTCGGCCCAGGCTTCGGCCTGAGCCCCCGGCCTCGCCCCGCGCGAGGCCTGATGCCATGAGCACCGATCGCCGCATCCTGCTGGGCAGGGTCGCCGGCGATTTCGGCGTCCGAGGAGAGCTAAAGCTGCTCTCCTGGACCGATCCCCGCGACGCCATCTTCAAATACCAGCCCTGGATCCTTCGCATCGGTGACACCGAGCGCGAGGTTTCCGGCGTGCGCGGCCGCGACACCCACAAGCTGGTGATTGCCACTTTCCCCGGCGTGGAAAGTCGCGAACAGGCCGAGGCGCTCAAGGGTGCCGAAATCTGGGTCAACCGTAGCCAACTTCCGGCGCCCAAGCCAGGCGAGTACTACTGGGTGGACCTGGAAGGCTTGGCCGTGCAGACGGTGGAGGGTGTGGCGCTGGGCACTGTGTCGCACCTGTTCGACACCGGCGCCAACCCCGTGCTGGTGGTCGCCGGCGAGCGCGAGCGGCTGATTCCCTTCGTCAGCGAGCAATACGTCAAATCCGTGGATTTCGAGACTGGCCTGGTCGTGGTCGACTGGGATCCGGATTTCTGAACCGCCTGCAGGAGCCGCCGTGCGCATAGACGTGGTCAGCCTGTTTCCCGATTTCATCCGCGACAGCGCCGCTTTGGGCGTGGTGGGGCGGGCGCAGGAGCGCGGGCTGCTGGCGGTGCACGGCTGGAATCCGCGCGATTTCGCCACCGATACCTACCGCCGCGTGGACGACCGGCCGTTTGGCGGTGGTCCGGGCATGCTGATGCTGGCGGAGCCGCTTTCCGCCTGCCTGGCGGCCGTGCGCGCCGCCGACCCGGCGCCGGCCCGCGTGGTTTACCTCAGCCCGCAGGGCGAGCGCCTGACCCAGGCCAAGGCGCGCCAGCTCGCGGCCTGCCCGCGTTTGATCCTGCTGTGCGGCCGCTATGAAGGCTTGGACGAGCGCTTCATCGCCCGCGAAGTGGACGAGGAGTTGTCCATCGGCGACTACGTGCTGTCGGGCGGCGAACTGGCCGCTGCGGTGGTGGTTGACGCGGTGGGCCGCCTGCAGGATGGCGCCCTGAACCACGCTGATTCGGCCGTCCAGGACAGTTTTGAGGATGGACTGCTGGACTGCCCGCACTTCACCCGGTCCGAGGCCGAGGGCACGGCCGGGGTGCCCCCCGTGCTGCTGTCGGGCGACCACGCCGCCATCCGCCGCTGGCGCCGCCAGCAGAGCCTGGGCCGCACCTGGCTGCGGCGCCCCGACCTGCTGGCCCGCGCGCCCTTGGACCGGGCTGACCGGGCCCTGTTGGCCGAGTTCATCGCCCAGTGGCGGGCCGACTACCCGGCGGGCGGTTAACCTCTTCCCCTTCAAAGGCTTGGCAGGCTATACTTGCGAGCTGCATCACTTAAGCCAAGCACGGTTTCCCCGGGCCTCTGGCGCGCATATCAAACAACTATCAAAGGCGCGTAACCATGAATTTCCTCCAGCAGTTCGAAATTGAACAATCGCAGCGCGTGCTGCCCGAATTCGGCCCCGGCGACACCGTCGTGGTCAACGTCAAGGTCAAGGAAGGCAACCGAGAGCGCGTGCAGGCTTTCGAAGGCGTGGTCATCGCCATCAAGAACGCCGGCCTGAACTCCGCCTTCACCGTGCGCAAGATCTCGCACGGCTTCGGCGTGGAGCGTGTGTTCCAGACCCACAGCCCAGTCATTGACTCCCTGACGGTGAAGCGCCGCGGCAAGGTCCGCGCCGGCAAGCTGTATTACCTGCGTGGCCTGGAAGGCAAAAAGGCGCGCATCAAGGAAGACCTGGCCGCCGGCCGCTCGAAGGACTGAGCCCCGCCTGCTTCCACGCGAACGGCCGCCCTCGGGTGGCCGTTTTGCTTTCTGGCGCCGCGACCCCATTGAACCCCTGATTCCCCCGACGACGTCCACGGCATGACCACGGCTACCGAGATCACTGGCCTGCGCCTCGATATCTGGCTCTGGGCAGCGCGGTTCTACAAGACGCGCGCCCTGGCCAAGCAGGCCATCGAGGGCGGGAAAGTGGCGGTGGAGGGGCAGGGGGCCAAGGCCTCCCGCGTGCTCAAGACCGGCGAGATGCTTCAGCTCAAGCGCGGCGAGGATGTGTTCACGGTGCAGGTGGTCGCGTTGAGCGGCAAACGCGGCCCGGCCGCCGTTGCCCAGTCCCTTTACCTCGAGTCTGACGAGTCGCGCGAAACGCGCCTGCGCCTGGCCGCCGAACGGCGCGCCGCCAGCGCCGGCTACCGCCCACCCGCCGGCAAGCCCGACAAGCGCGCACGGCGCCTGATCCAGGCCTTGGGCGACCTCGACGCGCTTTGAGCTCCGCTGCCCTAGACTCGGGGCCACGCGCTTTCAAGGAAAACGACATGCAGTTGCGAAGACTCACCCAGGGACTCGGTAACCGCGACTGGTCATCGGTGGCGATGGAGATAGTGATCGTGGTGGTCGGCGTCATCATCGCGCTGCAGGTGAGCAACTGGAACGACGAGCGCAAGGACGCCGTGCGCGGCGACGACTATCTGCTGCGCATGCAGAACGAACTGCGCGCCGACATAGTGCGCCTGGGCACCCTGACGACGTTCTGGCAGGCGGTGAACACCGAGGGCCGGGCCGCGCTGGCGCATGCCGAGCACGGCACGCTGTATCAGGATTCCGCCTGGAAGACCCTGCGGGCGTATTACCAGGCCAGCCAGATCTGGCCCTATCGCAAGGACGACACCACCTTCCAGGAACTCCGGGCAAGCGGCGAATTCGGCCTGATCCGCGATCCGGTGCTGCGCTCGTACGTCTCGCGGCACTACGCCGACACGGCCGGCCTCGCGATCGCCGAAGTGCTGGGCGTGGCGCCGGCCTATCGCGAAAAGGTCCGCGGCATGACGCCCTGGGCGATCCAGGAATACATCTGGGCCAACTGTTACGCCAACGCCTTCGAATCCCAGCAGCTGGTGGACTGCGCGTCCCCCGTCACGGAGGAGGAAGCATTGGTCGTTCTGCAGCAGTTTGGCCAATCGCCGGAACTGCTGGGCCATCTTCGCTTTTGGGTCGCCACGAATGGCTTGGCCATCACCCTCTCCACCAGCCTGAAGGACGAGGCCGCGAAGCTCGCCGACGCCATCGAGCAGCGCGATCGTTGACGGGCCGGATCAGCGCAGCAGCTTGAGCCGGTAAAGCGCCTCGAGCGCCTGCTTGGGCGTGAGTTCGTCGGGATCCATCGCGGCCAAGGCTTCCATCGCCGGCGAGGACGGCGGCGCGAACAGGCCGAACTGCAGCGGCGAATCCAGCGCCGCCGGACTCATGTGAGCCACGCCCTGCGGGGCACCGCGCTGCTCAAGCTCCGCCAGCGTTCGCCGCGCCTGTTCCACCACCACCCGCGGCAGGCCCGCCAGCGCCGCCACCTGCAGGCCGAAACTGCGGTTGGCCGGGCCGTCCATCACGGCATGCATGAACACCAGCTTGTCGCCGTGCTCGATGGCGTCCAGATGCACGTTGGCGATGCCACTGCCGGGCTCGGCCAGCGCGGTGAGTTCGAAGTAGTGCGTTGCGAACAGCGTGTAGGCGCGGTTGTGCTGCGCCAGGTGGCGCGCGCACGCCTCGGCCAGTGCCAGTCCGTCATACGTGGACGTGCCGCGGCCGATCTCGTCCATCAGCACCAGTGAGTGCGCGGTGGCGTGGTGCAGGATGTAGCTGGTTTCGGCCATTTCCACCATGAAGGTGGACTGCCCGCGCGCCAGGTCGTCGCCGGCGCCGATGCGGGTGAGGATGCGGTCGATCGGGCCGATGACCGCGCGCGCCGCCGGCACGAAGCTGCCGATGTGCGCCAGCAGCACGATCAGCGCGGCCTGGCGCATGTAGGTGGACTTGCCGCCCATGTTCGGGCCGGTGATCACCAGCATGCGGCGGTCTTCGTCCAGCACCAGGTCGTTGGGCTCGAACGGCTCGCTGCGCACGGCTTCC
>JANNQY010000210.1:0-7205 GCA_031400995.1 Lysobacteraceae bacterium | reverse complement strand
CACGGTATACGTGCCACCTTCGCCTTCGAAGCGGATCTGCATCACGCCCGGCGGCGCGGACGGCGCGATATGCAGGTCCAGGAACAGATAGTTCGGGCTATCGCCGCGCAGCGAGCGCCTGAGCTCCACGCCCGGATGCTCGACGCTGGCCGTGCTGGCGCCGATGCCTTCGCCCTGCACCATCAGCTGCAGTGATGGCGAGCGCATGCCCACCCACCAGTTCTCGGGCGAAACCCGCTCAATGCCGACGGCCAGCGCCAGTGAGGGGAGGAGGAGAGCCAGCACTGCGACAAACGGCACACCACAGCGCTGGAACAAGGGCATTCCTGCGGAACCTCGGAGGTCGATCATGCGCGCATCGTCGCCCGTAACCCGGGCGACCGCAACGCCTTCCCGAGGCCAGCGCCGTCAGCGCACGAACGGAATCTGGGTGGCCAGTTCGAAACGCACGAACGCGCGCAGCTTGGACTCAAACTGCAGGTAGCGGATCAGCTGCACCGCCGGCAGGTGCCGCTTGAGCTTGGAGAAGGTGCGCTCCATCAGGGCGCTTTCCTCGCGCTCGATGTCCAGGGCTTCCTTGGCCAGGGCCAGGGCCTGCTTCTCGTCGGTGGCGGGCGCGTTCCACAGGTCGGCGTAGGCGGTGATGTTCTTGAGCCGACGCTCGTTGAGCGACTTGAGCGAGGCCTGGTGGGCGTCGAAAACCGGCCAGAACTTCGCTTCCTGCTCCGGCGTGAGCTCAAGCTGTTGGGCCACGAACTCGCGCTTGCCTTCACTGAGCTGGGTCTGGATGGAGCGGAACTCCGCCATCATCTCGTCACTACTTGCGGCGGGTGCTTGGGCCCAGGCGGGACCGGCGAACAGGACGGCAAGCAGCGCGCAACGAACGATCTTCATCATGGTGGACTCCAGGTGGTTGGACGGGGCAAAGCCAGTCAACAAAACAATACTCCAGACCAGGGTGGCCCGAAAGTAAGCCCTTGGCCCCCTGTCGGAGCAAACCAACAGGGGACCCCGGCGTCGCGTGCCGGCCGGAGCAGCCCGGCGCGCCGCCGCATGTGGACCCGGATTACTGCGCTTCGGTGACGTCCGGTGCGCGCTCCACGGTCTGGGCATCCCGCATTTCGCGCTTGGCGTCGTTTATCTGGCGCAGGTCGAGCGGGCGGATGGTCCAGATGCGGCAGGGCGCCTGTTGCCCGGTGCCGAAGCCGCCGCGCAGCTGCACGCTGTCGAAACGCGCCACTACGCGGTCACCGGAATTGCTGATGGTGATGTCACTGGCAAAGGTGAGGCCGGTGCAGCGCGCGCGCAGCTCAAGCAGGTAGCCGGAGTTGGCACCCGTCCACACCGCCACCGCCTGCTCGTCCAGCGGCGTCCAGCGGAAGTTGCGCACTAGGCGAAAGTTGGACACCGGCTCGCCGGCATTTGCACGGTAAAGCTCCAGCCGAGCGGACGCGGCCATGCCGGTGCTGGTGCCGGTGCCGGCGCACGCCGACAAAAGCAGGGCGGCGGCAACCGCCAGGATCGTAATCTTCACAGTGCGTTCCCTCTGTCGCCGGCCAGAAACAAGCCGGTGGATCGTTGCAGCATCACAGGCTTGTTTCCAGATAGGCATAGATGTAGTTGGAGCCGCCGTCCACGCTACCCAGTAATCGTGACGAAGCGAAGATGCCCGAGCGGTGCGAGATGCCCAGGCCGAAGTAGGTGTCTTTCCAGTCTTCGGCACCAAAAATGTCGCCGACGTTCACGTCGATGGTGGGGTCGAGGTAGTTGAGCAGCTTGGAGGTGGGGCGGTCGCGTTCGGCCTGGGACACGACCTCGGTGTAGGGCACGCGGTTGGCCCAGGACACGCCATAGCCGAAGCCGAAGCGGGTGTTCACCCGGTGGCTCCAGGGGAAGCCGTAGTAGAACGCCTTCATGTAAGCGTCCACTTGGATGATGTCGGACTGGAAGTTGTTCTCGTAGTGGTAGGTCAAGCCGACGTAACCGTGGAAATCCAGCGGCCACCCGTTCACTTTCTCCAGGAACGGGCGGCCCAAGTGCAGGCCGATCACGCTGGTGGGGGTGTCGGTGTCGAGCGAGAAACAGCTGAGCGTCATGATCCGCGCCATGTGGCAGCCATCTTCCGCGGCGCGGCCGTAAAAGACCTTTACCAGCAGCGGCACGTCATCGTCGTCCCAGCGGGCGATGGCGGTGCCGAAATCGTAGACCGCGCCCACGAACAGCGCTGGCTGCACCTCGTCGCGCACGATCGGGCTGTCGCGGATGCCGCCGTCAAGCCAGGTGGCGGAAATACCGCCCAGCAGGCGCCAGTTGTCCCAAAGCTGGTAGCTGCCGTAGAGGCCGAGCGAAAGGTTGATGCCGCTGCCGGGCTCATAGGCCGGCCGGTCGGCCTCGACTTCGTCGAGTTCAACGCCGTAGTAATAGTTGTTGAGCTTGGAGTCGCGCCACGACACCGTAATGTCCGGCCGCAGCACCCAGCGCGCGCCGTGGAAGTCGAAGGAATAGCCGACGCGGATCTCGCTGCCGTTGGAGATGTCGCCCACGTCGTGCAGCAGCGAGGTGCGCACGCTGCCCCATTCGCGGTTGAGGCGGTAACCCAGGCCCAGGTCCACGCCGACCTCGCGGTACTCCATGCCCTCCAACTCGGGGGTCACTTCATCCTGCGGGAAGCCCTCGAGCCGGCGCGCCAAGTAGACGTCCATGCGCTGGGCATCTTCCTCGATCAGCTTGAACCCGGCGCGGTCGGCGCTGAGGTAGAAGCGCTCGCCTTCATACAGATACAGCGGCAGCAGGTCGGTGCGCACGCCGCCGCCCTCGTAGGGCGACTGCTCCACCCGCGAGATGAAGCCCAAGCCAGCGCTGCCGGGCTTGCTCAGCAGGTCCACCAGGTGGTCGTTGCTGGTTTGCGCCTGCGCCGTAGCCGTCGCCAGACACAGCGAGGCCGCCAAAAACCGATTCAGCCGCACTTGGAATAGCCGCAGTTCAGGCACGTCGCGCAGCCGTCCATGATCACGGTGGCCTTGGTGTTGCACTTGAAGCACATGCTCGCACTGGCCGGGAAAGAGGCGCCCTCGCCGGTAACCTGCACCGCCTCGTCGGCGCGCTGGGCGCCGTCGGTGCCGGGACCGGCGAGGTCGCCGCTCAACCCGCTGGATTCAGACTTTTTTTTTGCGCGGTTCTCGTAGGCCGAACGCTTCTCAGCGATCAGCTGGCGCTGGGCGTCGCTCAGCTCCGGGTCGATGATCATGCCGATCGACTTGAGGTGTTCTTCCACTACGGAGCCAATCTCCGCAACAATCGACGGCATGTAGACGCCGCCGGCCTTGAAGTAGCCGCCGCGCGGGTCGAACACCGCCTTCATCTCGTCCACCAGGAAGGTGACGTCGCCGCCCTTGCGGAACACTGCGCTCATGATCCGCGTCAGGGCCACGATCCACTGGAAGTGGTCCATGTTCTTGGAGTTGATGAACACTTCGAACGGGCGGCGCAGCTCGTGCTCGGTGCCGTGGTTGAGCACGATGTCGTTGATGGTCACGTACATGGCGTGTTCCACCAGCGGCGACTTGATCTTGTAGGTGCTGCCGATGAGCACCTCGGGGCGCTCCACCTTCTCGTGCATCTGGATGATGTCGGCGCCGGCGAACTCCACCACTGGTGCGGGCGCGGCGAGCGCGGCGGCGGCCTGGGCAGCTTTGTCTTCGGGCTTCTGGACGGCGTAGGACTTGATTTTCTTGCTGATCTTGATGGTCATTGTGCTTTTTATTTTTGCTTATGCGATTCGGTGGGAGCTGCCCCCGGAGCCCCCCGCCGCGAACGGCGGGGGGACGGGTGCGACAATCGGGACAGCCTCAGGCTTTAGCGCTTCCTGGCAACCTTTCGGGCGGTCGTCTTGCGGGCCGCCGGCTTCTTGGCGACCTTCTTCGCGGCTGCCTTTTTGGCGGCCGGTTTCTTGCGGGCCGGCGCCTTCTTGGCAGCGGCCTTGCGGGGCGCGGCCTTCTTGGCAGCGGCCTTCTTCACGATTTTCTTCGGAGCGGCCTTCTTCACGGCCTTCTTCGGGGCAGCTTTCTTGGCCGCCGGCTTCTTGCCACCGCCCACCTTGGCCTTGACCGCTTTCACGGCCGCCGCAGCCGACTTCTTGGCGCCGTCCACCGCTTTCTTCACAGCCTTGCCAGCGCTGGATTTCTCGGCCTTTTTAATCTGGGCCTTGGCTTTCTTGATCGTCGGGGCCGCGGACTTCTTGGCCGCCTTCATAACTTTGTTGGCCTGGTTGGCGATGGCACCGCCAATTTCCGAAGCCTTGTCGCTGACGCTTCCAGCGGCACTTGAAATGGCCGCCGTCACACCGTTGCCGTTGCTCATACCGCTCTCCTCGTCAATGAAACCGCAGCCGATGCCGCGGGCCTAGCAAACTTACCGCGAACTGGCGCCGGATGCGCGCGCCGCAGCGCGCGCGTTCAGGTTTCAGAACTTGCCGTAATAACCTTCCTTGAGCGCATCAAACAGGTTGGCGGCGCTGTGCAGCTCGCCGTCATATTCGATTTCCTCGTTGCCGCGCGCCTCCACCACCGTGCCGTCCTCGAGTTCGAAGCGGTAGGTGGTGTTCTCCAGGTCCGACTCCTTCACCAGCACGCCCTGGAAGGCGGCCGGGTTGAAGCGGAACGTGGTGCAGCCCTTCAGGCCCTGCTTGTGGGCGTACATGTAGATGTCCTTGAAGTCCTCGTACGGATAGTCCGTGGGGACGTTCGCGGTCTTGGAGATCGAGCTGTCCACCCACTTCTGGCTGGCGGCCTGGATGTCCACGTGGGCCTTGGGCGTGATGTCGTCGGCCGAAACGAAATACTCGGGCAGGCGGGTGGCGTCGTCGGTGCCGTAGGGCATGGCCTCGGCGTTCACCAGGGTGCGGTAGGCCAGCAGTTCGTAGCTGTACACCTCGACCTTTTCCTTGGACTTCTTGCCTTCGCGGATCACGTTGCGGCTGTAGTGGTGCGCAAACGAGGGTTCAATGCCGTTGCTGGCGTTGTTGGCCAGGCTCAGGGAGATGGTGCCGGTGGGCGCGATGGAGCTGTGGTGGGTGAAGCGCGCGCCGTGCTCGGCCAGTTCGTGCACCAGCTCGGGCGCCACTTCAGCCACCCGCTGCATGTAGCGCGAGTACTTGGCGTGCAGCACCCGGCCCTTGATGGCCTGGCCCACTTTCCAACCGTCCTGCTTCATTTCCGGGCGCTGGCGCAGCATCGCGGCGGTGACGGTGAAGTCCTCGTCCATGATCGGCGCGGCGCCCTTCTCTTTGCCCAAGGCCAGCGCCACTTCCCAGCCGGCCACGGCCATTTCGCGGCTCACCTGCTCGGTGAAAGCGACCGAACCGGCCTCGCCGTACTTCATGCGCAGCATCGTCACCGTGCTGCCCAGGCCCAGGAAGCCCATGCCGTGGCGGCGCTTGCGCATGATCTCGTTGCGCTGTTGCTCCAGCGGCAGGCCGTTCACTTCCACCACGTTGTCGAGCATGCGGGTGAACACCCGCACCACTTCCTTGTATTCCTCCCAGTCGAAGCTCGCCTGCTCGGTGAAGGCATCGCGCACGAAGTTGGTGAGGTTGATGGAGCCCAGCAGGCAGGCGCCGTAGGGCGGCAGCGGCTGTTCGCCGCAGGGATTGGTGGCGCGGATGTTTTCGCACCACCAGTTGTTGTTCATCTCGTTCACGCGGTCGATCAGGATGAAACCCGGCTCGGCGAAATCATAGGTGGACGCCATGATCCGGTTCCACAGCTGCTGGGCGCGGATATGGCCGTAGATCTTGCAGGCAACCAGGCCGTCTTCGCGGCTCACGTAGTTGTTGCTGTGCGGCCAGTCGCGCCAGATCACCTGCGCCGGGTCGTCAACGTCCAGCTCATTGCGCTCCTTGATGTTCACCGGGAACACCAGCGGCCAGTCGCTGTCGTTTTCCACCGCCTGCATGAACTCGTCGGTGACCAGCAGCGAGAGGTTGAACTGCCGCAGCCGGCCGTCCTCGCGCTTGGCGCCGATGAATTCCTTCACGTCCGGGTGGCTGACGTCGAAAGTGCCCATCTGGGCGCCGCGGCGGCCGCCGGCCGAGGACACCGTGAAGCACATCTTGTCGTAGATATCCATGAACGACAGCGGGCCCGAAGTGTAGGCGCCGGCGCCGGCCACGTAGGCGCCGCGCGGGCGCAGCGTCGAGAACTCGTAGCCGATGCCGCAGCCGGCCTTCAGGGTCAGGCCCGCCTCGTGCACCTTGCCCAGGATGTCGTCCATGGAGTCGGTGATGATCCCCGACACCGTGCAGTTGATGGTGCTGGTGGCCGGCTTGTGCTCCAGGGCGCCGGCGTTGGAGGTGATGCGGCCGGCGGGGATAGCCCCGCGGCGCAGCGCCCAGAGGAAGCGCTCGTACCAGTACTTCTGCTTCTCGGCCGTGGGCTCGGCCTCGGCCAGGGCCTTGGCCACCCGCTGGTAGGTGTGGTCGATGGTGGCATCCACCGGCTCACCCTTCTTGGTCTTCAGGCGGTATTTCTTGTCCCAGATGTCGTAGGACGCGGGCTGCATCTCGATGCCCTGCGCCTCGTTGTTCTTGACCGCCTCCAGGCGAACCGTGCTCATAGTCCCTTCTTCCTCCCGGGGCACCCCTTCGGTGGGGGTGCCTTTGTGTGAATTCTTATCGGGCCGCGCCGACTTCACGACCCCAAGCCTTGGGGCCGTCCCCCGCTGCCCAACACAAGATGTAGTGGCAGCGGGGGCCAAAGCTACCCCTGCCCCGGGGGTCTGTCAACGCCCGGAAGCGATGAAATCGCAGTCGCTTCAAGATGTTCCACGGCACTCCCAGACTTGGCCTGAATCGCCATAAACCTGAAACGCAGGGGCGCGGGGCCGCCGGGCGGGCCGTGGAACCAGCGCCGACCCGGCCGGACGGGCGGTTCAGGGCCCCGCGGGAAGGACCGGGCAGCGATCGACGCGGTCATGATCCAGGCCGCCGCGGCTGATCCAGCACTCGTCCAGAAACGAGCAGTAGCAGATCCGGGCGGTGACCCGGCTGCCGGACTGGAAAGCCTCTCGGATTCGCGGATCCCAGGGCACGGCCAGCAGCACCAGCGACTCATTGGCCGCCAGCACGGTGTTTTCCAGGTCGCTGGCGCTGATCTTGTCCCAGCCATAGCCATGGCCCGGGCCCAGCAGCGCGTCCATCAGCGCCGGGA
>JANNQY010000209.1:0-12019 GCA_031400995.1 Lysobacteraceae bacterium | reverse complement strand
GGATCTCGCAGTGCTGGCGCGACACCGACTTGTGCGGGATATGCAGGTCGGCCTCCTGCGAGCGCCCCACCACCACTGGCGTCTCGTCGATGTCGGCACGCTTGCCCAGGCCTTCGCCGTGGATCACCACCACGCAGGCCGAGCGCGGCCCACTGCGGCGGGGTCCGCCGCTCAGCAGGGTCAACTGGGTGGTGATCGGGTCGTTGTCGGATGGGCTCATGGCGGGGGCCGGCTGCTGAACGAGTCTAGCCGATGCCGAGCCAGGGCACCTCCCGTCAAGTCGCCCAATTCCGTCAGCGCGCCGCAGCTGCAATCGGCGATGGCCATCGCTGCGCAGACGGCCGCCGGCGTTAAACTAATGCAAATCCGCGAAAGGCCACCATGAACGGGCAAGACCAGGACGACCTCGCGCCCACCGAAGGGCTGCCCACTCGCCCCGCCTCTGCCACGCCGGCAGCGGGCGCGGCCGCCGTGTTGGCGCCCGGCGCGCGCCTGGGCCGCTATCGCATCGAGTCACTGTTGGGCCGCGGCGGCATGGGCGAGGTGTACCGTGCCGAACAGCTCGAGCCGGTGCGCCGCACCGTCGCGCTCAAGCTGCTGCACGCTCGCCGGCTCGACGCGCGCCACTTGGCCTACTTCGAGATCGAGCGCCAGCTGCTGGCGCAGATGAAGCATCCCGCTATTGCCCAGGTCTACGACGCCGGGGCCACGCCGGACGGCTTCCCGTATTTCGCCATGGAATTCATCGAAGGCGAGCCGCTGACGCGATTCTGCGAGCAGCACCGGCTGCCGCTGCGCGATCGCCTGGAGCTGTTCATCCGGGTCTGCGAGGGCGTGCAGCATGCCCACCAGAAGGGCGTGATCCACCGCGACCTCAAGCCCGGCAACATCCTTGTTTCCGACGTGGATGGCCGGCCACTGCCCAAGATCATCGACTTCGGCATCGCCACCGCGGCCACCCGTTCGCTGGCCGCCAGCGAAGCGCAGGACGGCCTGGAGCGCGCCGGCACGCCCGACTACATGAGCCCCGAGCAGGCAGGCCTGGAGGCGGGCATCGAGGTGGACACGCGCAGCGACGTCTACTCGTTGGGCGTGCTGCTTTTCGAACTGCTGGCGGGCCGGCGCCCGGGCGCTGGCCTGGACACCAGCGCGGCCCTGCACACCGCCAGCACCAGCCTGCGCGCGCCCTGGGAGCAGATCGCCACCCTGGCGCCGGGCAGCATCGACGCCCGCGCCGACCAGCTTGGCGTCAGCCGGCCGAAGCTGCGCCGCGTGCTCCGCACCGAGCTCGACTGGGTGGTGATGAAGGCGATGCAGCGCGACCGCGCGCTGCGCTATGCGTCCGCGGCCGAACTGGCCGAGGAACTGCGCCGATTCCTGCAACAGCGCCCGCTGGCCGCGGTTCCGCCGACCCGGCGCTACGTGCTGGGAACCTACCTTCGCCGCCACCGCGTTGCCGTGCTGGCCACGTCCGCCATTGCGGCGGCGGTGCTGGCCGGCCTGGGCTTGTCGCTTTACGGGCTGCAGCAGGCGCGCGAGCAGCGCGCGCTGGCCGAGCTGCGCAGCGCTGAACTCGAGCGCGTGGTGGACTTCCAGCAGAGCATGCTGCGCGGCATCGACATCGAGGCGATGGGCGTTGGCTTGGCCGGCGGCTTGCGCGAGCAGTGGCGCAAGTCGGCGCCGGATCAGGCCTCGGTTTACGAAGGCCTGTTGGCCCGCAGCAGCCCCACCGACCTCGCGCGATCGCTGATCGACCGCAATATCTTGGCCAGCGCACTGACGGCGATAGACCGCGACTTCGCCAACCAGCCGCGGTTGGCGGCCGACTTGCGCGAGTCGGTGGCAGAAGTGCACGTGGCGCTGGGGCTCTATCCCGAGGCCGAGGCCGGCTTCGCCAAGGTCGCCACGTATCGAGAATCCACCTTGGGCGCCGGCGATCCGGCGACGCTGCGCGCGCGCGGGCTGCAGGCCGGCGCGATGCTCCACGGTGCGCGGCCCAAGGAGGCGCACGCGCTGCTGGAGGTGGCGCTGGCGAGCGCGCAGGGCCTGCCGGTGGAAGCTCCGCAGCGCTTTGAGCTGGAGCTTGCGCTGAGTGAGGCGGTGAGCGGCATGGGCGATCGTCCCAAGTCGCTGGCCATGCAGCAGGCGCTGCACGCGCGCGCTGTCGCCAGCCTGGGTGAGCATGACCCGATCACCATGAGCGTACTCAACAACATCGGCATAAGCCTCGCCCGCACCGGCGACTTGCCGGGCGGCAGGGCGCTGTTCGAGACGCTGTATCCCCTGCGCATCCGGGTGCTTGGACCCGAGCACGATGACACGCTGGCTTCGATGGCCAACCTGGCGATCATGCGGGCCATGTCGGGCGACCCCGATGCGGCGGCCGAACTGCAGCGCCGGCTGGTCGGGATTTTTTCGCTGCGGCTTGGCAACGAGCACCCGACCACGCTCAGTCAGCGCGGCAACCTGGCGAACATGCTTCAAGACCAGGGCCGGATGGACGAGGCCGAGGCGATGATGCGCGAGGTGCTGGAGGCGCGCATCCGCGTGCTCGGCACCGATTCGGGCGACGCCATGCGCTCCCGTCTCAACCTGGCCGCGCTGCTGTCGCGGCGCGAAAAGTTCGACGAGGCGCTGGCGTTCGAGGAAATCGTCATCGAAGGCCGGACGCGCGTCCTGGGGCCGAGCCACCCCGACACCGTCTTCATCCTTATCAACCATGCCGGCTCGCTGAATCGTGCTGGTCGCAATGCCGATGCGCTCGCCCTGGTGAGCACCGCGCTGCCGCTGGCGCGCGAGGCGCTGGGTGCGCGCCACCCGCAGATGCAGGCGGCGCTGGCCATCCAGGGTGAATCACTAGCGGCGTTGGGCCGCCCCGATGAGGCGCGGGCCTTCCTGGAGGAGTTGCTGGGGCTGCGGCTCGAGGCCGGCGGTGCGCTGCACGCCGACACGGTTTCGGTAGCCTGGGACCTGGTGCAGGTTCACAGCGACGTGGGCGACGCTGCGGGTGCGCAGGCACTGCGTGCCGCCTACATCGCGCCGCTGCTGGCCCTGCCCGAAGCGTCGATGGATGCCCGACAGAAAGCACTGGCCGGGCAGATCCGCGAGGAAGAAGGCTGAGACGCGTCAGCGCGGCGAAGGCGTTTCCGCGTTGATGTCGGGGTCGGTGACGGCCTGGCGCGCCAGCCGCGACTCGCGCCGGGCGATGTAGACGTTGGACGCGAAGATGATGCCGGCGCCTAGGGCCGTCCATTGGTCCAGGCCTTCGTCGAACAGTAGGTAACCCAGCACCGCCACCACCAGGATCTGCAGGAAACTGATGGGCGTGAGCAGGGAGGCATCGGCCAGCTTCAGCGCCCGCGTCCAGAACATATGCGCGGTGGTGCCCAGCGCGCCGGCCAGCACGATCCACAGCCAGGTGATGCCCACCGGCGTTTCCCAAACCATCAGCGCCGGCACCAGCGACAGCGGAACCCACAGCATCGTGGTGTAAAGAACGATCGCATCTGGGTGTTCGGTGCGCGACAGGAACTTGATGCTGATCGCAACGCTGGCGCTGGCCACTGCCGCAAGCAGCGCCACCAGGCTGGCAGCGGTGAAGTCGCTGCTGCCGGGACGCACGATCACCATGACGCCGATGAAGCCCACCAGCACCGCGGTCCAGCGCCGCGCCCGCACGATTTCGCCCAGTACCAGCACCGCGCCCAAGGTGACGAACAGCGGCGTGGAGTACGACAGCGCGATGGCCTGGGTCAGCGGCAAGTGCACGATGGCCCAGAACCCGGCCAGCATCGAGACGATGCCGATGCAGCAGCGCAGCAGGTAGAACGGCAGCTTCGTGGTGCGCAGGATGCCGGGGCCGTGCCGCAGGAACAGCGGCAGCACGAAGATGAAGCCGAAGAAGTTCCGGAAGAAGGCAATCTCGAACGGATGTAGCTGCTCGGACGCGAGCCGGATGCAGGCGGCCATGCAGCCGAAGAAGACGGTGCTCGCCGCCATCAGCGCCACCGCCCGCTTTACCTCGGCCGATGTGGCCGCCGTACGCTCGGCGCTCACGCGTCGGCGTCGAAGGACGCGCCGATGATTCGCGGTTCGGGCTCGAGCTTCACGCCGAAACGCTCCTGCACCGACGCGGCGATGCGCCGCGCCAAAGCCAGCAGCTGCGGGCCCGTGGCCTGGCCATGGTTCACCAGCACCAGCGCGTGCTGGGCGGCCACGCCGGCGTCGCCGTCGCGGAAGCCCTTCCAGCCGCAGGTTTCAATAAGCCACGCCGCGGAGAGCTTGCGCTGGCTGTCGTCGGGCCCCGGGAATATCGGCAGGGCAGGGTGCGCCAGTTTCAGCGACTCGGCCTGTGCGGCCGACACCACCGGGTTTTTGAAAAAGCTGCCGGCATTGCCCAGCACGGCCGGATTGGGCAATTTTCGCGTGCGGATCCGGCTGATGGCTTCGGCTACGTGCACGGCGCGCGGCGTGACAATGCCCATGGCCGCGAGTTCTTCGTGTACGCCGGCGTAGTCGAGCCGCAGTTCGCGCTGGCGCGGCAGCCGCAGGTGCACGGCCGTGACCACCCAGCGTTCTGGCTCGCGCTTGAACAGGCTGTCGCGGTAGCCAAAGGCGCAGTCTTCGCGCGCCAGCATTTTCACCTGGCCGGTATCGCGCTGGAACGCTTCCACCGCCTCGACGAACTCGCCCACCTCCACGCCGTAGGCGCCGATGTTCTGGATGGGCGAGGCGCCCACGGTGCCTGGAATCAGCGCCATGTTCTCAAGTCCCACCAGGCCGCGGGCCAGGGTCCAGCCCACCAGGTCGTTCCAGTTCATGCCCGCTTCGGCGCGCACCAAGGCGCTCTCGCCGTCGTCCTGGCCCAGGCTCACGCCCGCCATGGTCAGGCACACCGCCAGGCCGGGGAAATCGCCGGCGAACAGCAGGTTGCTGCCTTCGCCCAGCACCAGCACCGGTATCTCGCGCAGCTGAGCCAGTTCAAACAGCCCGGCCAAGGCATCGGGGTTGGAAACATCCGCCATCAGCGCGGCGCGCGACGGCACCCGGAAGGTGTTGCGGCCGGCCAGGGAAACGTCCTGGGCCAGCGGGTGGCTGCTCATGCCCGTCGGCCCTCGCGCCGACGGCGGATGGCGCTGACGCATTCACCGATCAAGTCCGGTCCGCGGTAGATCAGGCCGGTGTAGAACTGCACCATGAGGGCGCCGGCCGTGATCTTGCCGGCCGCGTCGGCGCCGCTGAGGATGCCGCCCACGCCAATGATGGGGATGTCGTCCTTCAGGCGTGCGCGCATCCGCCGCATGATGGCGGTGGACTTGCCGTACAGCGGCTGGCCGGACAGACCGCCGGTTTCCTTCGCCAATCGGTGGTGCTCCACCGGCAAGCGATCGGTGGTGGTGTTGGTGGCGATGACGCCGTCCACCTGCAGGTCGCCCAGCACGCGGGCGCAGGCGTCGATATCTTCGTCGGACAAGTCTGGCGACACCTTGACCAGCATCGGCACGCGCTTGCCGTGCTGGGAGGCGAGTTTTTCCTGCGCCTCGCGCAGCGTGCCCACCAGATGGCGCAGGGCTTGCTCCTCCTGCAATTCACGCAGGCCGGCCGTGTTGGGCGAGGAGATGTTCACCGTGATGTAGTCGGCCAGCGGGTACACGCGCTCCAGGCAGAAAAGATAATCGTCGGCGGCGTTCTCGTTGGGTGTTTCCTTGTTCTTGCCAATGTTGATGCCAAGCAGGCCGTTCTTGCGGCGGGCGCGGCTGACGTTGCGCACCATGGCGTCCACGCCCAGGTTGTTGAAGCCCAGGCGGTTGATGACCGCGTTGTTCTCGGGCAGCCGGAACATGCGCGGCTTGGGGTTGCCTTCCTGCGGCCGCGGCGTCGTGGTGCCCACTTCCACGAAGCCAAAACCCAGCGCAAGCAGGGCGTCGATGTGCTCGCCGTTCTTGTCCAGCCCCGCGGCGCAGCCCACCGGATTGGGGAAGGTGAGGCCGAAAGCCTTGGTGGGAAGCGGCTTGGGCCGGCGGGAGAACAGGGGGCTCATGCCGGTGCGGTAGGCGAACTCAAGCGCGCTCAGGCCCAGGTCGTGGGCCCGCTCGGCGTCAAGGTGGAACAGGAAGGGTTTCGCAAGTCCGTACATTCAGTCGGCCGCTCAGCCCTGCCCACTCATGCCCAGCGCGCCCAGGAACAGGGCGAGGCCGCCGAAGATGAAGATGATGGCCAGCAGTGCGAACAGGCTAAGCAGGATCACCGCGTAACCCAGCACCAGGCCGGCGATGGCCATGCCGTCGCCGTCCATGCCGGCGGGGTTGCGGCGGATCTCGGCCCGGGCCATGTGCCCGGTGACCACGGCGGCCAGGCTGCCCAGCCAGGGCAGCAGGGTCCAGCCCAGCAGGCCACTGACCAAACTGACGATGGCCAGGGTGCTGGTCTGCTTGACGGCGGCCGGGGCTGGGACATAGGCCGGCGGCGGCGCCGGCGGAGGCGGTAGGTTGTTCTCGGACATGGGGCGTTCCTCAGAAGTCGAACTTGATGCCCTGGGCCAGCGGCAGCGCATTGGAGTAGTTGATGGTGTTGGTTTGGCGCCGCATGTAGACCTTCCACGCGTCGGAGCCCGATTCCCGGCCACCGCCGGTCTCCTTCTCACCGCCGAAGGCGCCGCCGATCTCGGCGCCCGAGGTGCCGATGTTGACGTTGGCGATGCCGCAGTCCGAGCCGGCCGACGAGAGGAACTGCTCGGCTGCGCGCAGGTCGGTGGTGAAGATGGACGAGGACAGGCCCTGGGGCACGGCGTTCTGCATCTCGATGGCTTGGTCCAGGGTTTTGTAGGGCATCACATACAGAATCGGTGCGAAGGTCTCGGTCTGCACCACCTCGTGGTGGTTCTGCACGCCGGTGATGATCGTGGGCAGCACGAAGTTGCCCTTGCCAGCGATGGCCTTGCCGCCAGTGCGAACGGTGCCGCCTGCGGCAACGGCCTTGGCCACGGCCGCCTCGAACTGCTGCACGGCGTCATGGCTGTTGAGCGGGCCCATCAGTGTGCTGGCCAGCGTGGGGTCGCCGATCTTGGTTTCGACCTGCTTGTAGGCCTTCACCAGGGTGTCGAGCACGCCGTCGAAGATGGACTCGTGCACGAACAGCCGCCGGGTGGTGGTGCAGCGCTGGCCGGCCGTGCCCACCGCGCCGAACACGATGGCCGGGATGGCCAGCTTCATGTCGGCCGTGGGGTCGACGATGATGGCGTTGTTGCCGCCCAGCTCCAGCAGCGAGCGGCCCATGCGCTGCGCCACGCGCTCACCGACGCGGCGGCCCACGTGGGTGGACCCGGTGAAGCTGATGAGCGGGATGCGGCGATCGTCCACGAAGCCCTGCGCCAGCTCGGTGCCGGCGTCGTTGAACAGGAAGAAGATGTCCGGGAAGCCGGCCTTGTTCAGCGCCTCGTTGCAGATCTTCATCGACGCAATGGCCGACAGCGGCGTCTTGGGCGAAGGCTTCCAGATGCAGATATCGCCGCAAACGCCGGCCAGGAAGCTGTTCCAGGCCCACACCGCCACTGGGAAATTGAAGGCGCTGATGATGCCCACGATGCCCAGCGGCTGGTACTGCTCGTACATGCGGTGGCCGGGGCGCTCGGAGTGCATGGTCAGGCCGTAAAGCTGGCGCGACAGACCGACGGCGAATTCGCCGATGTCGATCATCTCCTGCACTTCGCCGTCGCCCTCGGGCTTGATCTTGCCCATTTCCAGCGCCACCAGCGAGCCCAGCGCGTCCTTGTGCGTACGCAGCGCGTCGGCGCACAGGCGGATGGCTTCGCCGCGCTTGGGCGCCGGCGTGGTGCGCCAGACCGCGAACGCGGCCTGCGCGCGCTCCAGGATCAGGTCGTAGTCGGCCTGCGACGAGGCATACACGCGGCCCAGTACTTCACCGGTGCTGGGGTTCACCGGCTCGATGACGCCGGCGTCGCGGGTGGTGGACCACTCGCCGCGGCCCAGGTAGGTGCCCGATTCGTTGTCGGTCAGGCCGAGGGCGAGCAGGACGGGATGGGTCATGGGGGGCTCCAGTGCGGGCGGCCAAGCAGCGGCCAAGGGGAAGGTGGTGGCCCCGATACGATTCGAACGTACGACCTTCCCCTTAGGAGGGGGACGCTCTATCCAGCTGAGCTACGGGGCCAAGCCCGCGAATTATCGCAGAAACGCCCGCCGCTTGGCCCTACCAGGCCCGCAACTGTGCCGCGAAGTCCGGGTCCTGCGCTGCCAGCGGCTCCGCGCGGCTGGGCTGGGACAGCATGTGGGCCAGGGCCGGCGGAAGCGCCACGGCGTGGCCAATGCAGGGCTCCACCACTTCAGGAAACTTGGCCGGGTGCGCGGTGGCCACCACGCACAGGTCGCCCGTGACACCGCGGGCCCGCAGGCGCCGCAGCAGGCAGGCCGCCGTGGCGGTGTGCGGGCAGAGGGTTTCGCCCAGTTCCGCCTGCGCCCGGGTCACCGTGTCGCGAATGTCCCGATCGGACACCGACTCGGCGCGCAGCGCCTGGCGCAGCGCCTGCTCATCGCCGTAGAGCCAATCCAGGCGTTCGAAATTGCTGGGCGCGCCCACGTCCATGGCGTTGGCCAGGGTCGGGATGCTGGGGCGCGGTCGGTATTCTTCACCGGCGAAGAACTCTGGCAGGGCCTGGTTGGCATTGGTGGCGAGGTGGATTTCGCCGACGGGCAGCCCCAGGTGCCGCGCCAGCAGCGCCGCCAGTGCGTTGCCCAGGTTGCCGGTAGGCACCACGAAACCCAGCGCTCGCCGATGCGCGCGCCAGTGCCGCAGGCTGGCCTGCGCGTAGTACGCCATCTGCGGCAGCAGCCGGCCCAGGCTGATGCTGTTGGCCGAACTCAGCGGCACCTCGGCGCGCAGCGCGGCGTCGCCTAGCGCGGCCTTGGCCATGCGCTGGCAATCATCGAAGCTGCCCGCGACGGCGAACGCGCGCACGTTGTCGCCAAAGCAGCCCAACTGGTGCGCCTGCCGCGGCGAGACGCGGCCGTCTGGATAAAGAATGGCGACGCGGAACCCCGGGCGCCCGTGGAAAGCGGCGCCCACGGCCGCGCCAGTGTCGCCGGAGGTCGCCACCACAATGGTCAAGGGCGCGGCTTGCGCTGGCCGCGCGGCCAGGCAGGCCGCCAGGAAACCGGCGCCGTAGTCCTTGAACGCCGCCGTGGCGCCATGGAACAGCTCCAGCACGTAGTCGCCTTCGCTGCCGAACGCGCGCAGCGGCGGCTCCACCGCAAACGCTTGCGCGCACACCGCTGGCAGCGCCACGGCCAGCGCATCGCCCTCGAAGAACGGCTGCAGCAGGCGCTCGGCCACCGCCGCCAGCGACTCGCGCCCCGCGAAATCCTCCGGGCGCAGTCGTGGCATTTGTGCCGGCATGTAAAGTCCGCCGTCTGGCGCCAAGCCTGCCGCCAGCGCCGGGCCCACGGTGACCTGCGGCGCCAGCCCTCGGGTGCTGATGAAGTTCATGCCAGCACCCTTGCGTCCGGACCGGCCACCGGGCTCACGTGGACATCGCTGGCCAGGCCCGCTACGGCGAAACCTGCGGCCATCGCAGCGCCGGCTACCTCAGCCTCGGCGCGGGTTTCAAACCACGCGAACACGCTGGGTCCGGCGCCAGAGATGCTGGCGCCCATCGCGCCGGCGTCCAGCGCTGCCTGCTTCACCGCCGCGAAGCCCGGCACCAGCGCCGCGCGCCGCGGCTCCACCAGCACATCGCGCAACCCCGCGCGCACCAGCGCCGCGTCGCCGCGCTCGCAGCCCAGCAGCACCTGCGCCAGCAGCGCGCTTTGCGCCACGAATTCGGCCAATGCGTAGTGGCCCGCCAGCGCCGCACGCGCGGCGCGGGTTTCCAGCACGAAATGCGGATGCACCACCGCGCAGTGCCAAGCCGCCGGTACCGCGATGGGCACCAGGCGCTCGGCGGTGGCGAGCACCAGGCCGCCGAGCAGCATCGGCCCAACGTTGTCGCCGTGGCGCCCGCCGCTGGCCACCGCTTCACCGATCAGGGCGAACGGGTACAGCTGCTCGCGCGTGAGCGGCTCGCGCAACAGCGCATTTGCCGCCACCAGCGCCGCCACGCACGACGCCGCCGATCCGCCCAGGCCTGAACCCAGCGGCAGCCCCTTGTCCAGCTCCAGCGCGAAGCCGAAGGGCAGGGCCAGCGATTCACGCAGTGCGATGAGCGCGGCGCCGGCGGTGTTGCGCGCCGCCTCCATCGGCAGCGTGGTGACGCTGCCGCGGATGGCGGTGATGCGAACTTCCGGCGCGTTGAGGCGCCGCACCGTGGCGGTGTCGCCGGGCCCGGCGATCGTGTGGCCCAGGATGTCGAAACCCACCGCGGCATTGCCCACCGAAGCCGGCGCGAACGCGCGCGCGACATCAAGGCTCACAGGCGCGCCCCCAGCGCCGCGCCCAGCCGCAGCAGGTCGGAGAACACGCCCGCCGCCGTCACGTCGGGGCCGGCGCCAGGACCCTGCACGATCAGCGGGTTGTCGCGGTAGCGCTTCGTGGTGAACTGCACGATGTTGTCGGTGAGGCGCAGGTGCGCGAAGGCGTGGCTGCGCGGCAGTTCAACCAGCGCCACGCTGGCCTGGCCATCGTCGCCAAGGCGGGCAACGTAGCGCAGCACGGCGTCGCGTCCGCTCGCGGCCTGCAGGCGCGCCAGCATCGGCGCGTCAAGCGCGTCCAGTGACGCCATGAACGCCTCGCGTCCCAACTCGCGCAGCTCGGGCGGCACCAGTCCTTCCACCTGCACGTCCTCCAGCGACAACGCGATGCCGGCTTCGCGGCCCAGGATCACCAGCTTGCGCGCCACGTCCACGCCCGAAAGATCATCGCGCGGGTCGGGTTCGGTGTAACCCAGCGCGTGCGCCTCGCGCACCAGGGCCGAGAACGGCTGGCTGCCGTCGTAGCGGTTGAACAGCCAGGCCAGCGTGCCGGAAAGAATGCCCTCCACCGCGATCAGTTCATCGCCGGTGTCCAGCAGGTCGCGCAAAGTTTGAATCACCGGCAAGCCGGCGCCAACGGTGGCCTCGTAGCGCAGGCGCGCACCGCTGGCCAGGCGCGCGGCTTCGATGGCCTGGCGTCGCGCCCACGGGCCGGCAACCGCCTGCTTGTTGGGCGTGATCACATGGATGCCCGCCGCCAGCCAGCCGGCGTAGCGCTCGGCCACGGCGCTGCTGGCGCTGCAGTCCACGATCACCGCGTGCGGGTAGTGCGCTCCCAGCAGGTGCGCGGGCAGGGCGTCCAGGTCCTGCTCCGTGGCTTGGGCCAGCCGCTCGCGCCAATCGCCCGGTCCGCCGTGTTCGCCAAGCCACAGCCGCCGGCTGTCGGCCAGCGCGCGCAGGCGCAGGTCCAGTCCCGCATCGCGCTGCAGGCGCGGCAGCGCGGCCTGCAGTTGGTCCAGCAGTGCCGCGCCTACCTTGCCCGGACCGATCACTGCCAGCGCCACCGTTTGCGGCGACAGCCAGAAGCTGGCGTGCGCCGCGCGCAGCGCGCGGGTGGCGTCAACGGCGGCAACGGCAACCGAGATGTTGCGCTCGGACGCACCCTGGGCAATCGCGCGGATATTCACCCGCGCCCGCGCCAACGCCCCGAACAGCTGCGCTGCGACGCCCGGCGTGCCGGCCATGCCGTCGCCCACCGCCGCCAGCACGCACACGTCGGGCGTGAGCTGCACGCCCTGCACCTGGCCGGCCGCCACTTCGCGCTCGAACGCCGCCTCCAGCGCCCGCCGCGCCGCCTGCGCTTCGGGCTCGCGCACCACGCAGCAGATGGAATGCTCGGACGAGCCCTGCGAAATCATCACCACGGAAATCCGGTGCGCATGCAGCGCCGCGAACACGCGCTCGGCGGTGCCGGGCACGCCGATCAGCCCGGCGCCCTCCAGGCTCACCAAGGCCAGGTCGGTGCTGAGCGTCAGGCCTTTCACTGGCCCGCCAGCGCCGCCCTGGGCGTCAATGCGGGTGCCGGGCAGTTCGGGGCGGAA
>JANNQY010000208.1:0-11237 GCA_031400995.1 Lysobacteraceae bacterium | reverse complement strand
GCGCGCGCACGCCCCTGTGGCTGAGCGAGCGCCTGAAGCGCGCCGGCCTGCGCCCCATCAGCGCACTGGTGGACATCACCAACTACGTGATGCTGGAACTGGGACAGCCGCTGCATGCCTTCGACGCCGGCACGCTGGCAGGCGCCATCGAGGTGAGGCACGCGAAGCCGGGCGAAACCCTGAAGCTGCTCGACGAGCGTGAAGTCGCGCTGGACCCCAGCTTCCTCGTGGTCGCCAACGGCGGCCGCGCGGTGGCGCTGGGTGGCGTGATGGGCGGTTGGGACACCCGTGTCACCGACGCGACCACCCGCGTGTTTTTCGAGGCGGCCCACTGGGTGCCCAGCGCCATCATTGGCCGCGCGCGCAAACTTGGCCTGCACACCGATGCGGGTCATCGCTTCGAGCGCGGCGTTGATCCCGAACTGCCGCGCTATGCCGTGGAGCGCGCGACCGCACTGGCCCAGCAGATCATGGGCGGCCATGCAGGCCCGATCACCGAGGCATCGCTGCCGCAGCACCTGGCCGCGCCCGCCGCCGTCACGCTGCGCCGGGATCGGCTCAAGCGCGTGCTCGGCATCACCGTCGCCGACGCCGAAGTGGAGCGCATCCTGCGCGCGTTGGGCATGCAGGTCAGTGCCTCGGCCGAGGGTTGGTCGGTGGTCCCGCCGACGCGTCGCTTCGATATCGCCATCGAAGAAGACCTGATCGAGGAAATCGCCCGCATCCACGGCTATGACGCCATTCCGACCACCACGCCGTCGGGCCAGATCCGGCTGGTGGCGCCGTCGGAGACGCAGGTGGCTGAGGGCGTGCTGCGTCGCCAGCTGGTCAGCCGTGATTACCTCGAGGCCATCAACTACGCGTTCGTGGATGCTTCGGCGTTGTCCCTGTGGCAGCTGCAGGCAGGCGCCGTGGCGCTGGCCAATCCGCTCAGCAGCGAGTTGGGCGTGATGCGTACCTCGCTGCTGCCGGGCCTGGTGGATGCGCTGCATCGCAACCGTGCCCGCCAGCAGACACGCGTGCGGCTGTTCGAACTTGGCCGGGTGTTCCACTTGGCCGAGGGCGCGCCGCGGGAAACCAACCGTATTGCCGCAGTCGCCTGCGGGCCGCAGGCCGCCGAACAATGGTCCGGCGATCGCCGAGAAGTGGACTTCCACGACCTCAAGGCGGACGTGGAAGCGCTGCTGGCCCTAGCCAACGTGCGCGCCGAGTTCCGGCCCGACGACCGGCCCCACGGCCATCCTGGCCGCAGCGCCTCGGTCTGGCGCGACGGGCTTTGCCTCGGCTGGGTCGGTCACTTGCATCCCGCCCTGGCCAAACGCCTGGACCTGGAGGGCGAAGTGGTGGGCTTCGAGCTGGACCTGGCGCCGCTGGCTGAACGGGCCGTACCCCAGGCCGGGGAGCTGTCGCGCTATCCGTCCGTCCGCCGGGATATCGCGCTCGTCGTGCCGGAGGCCACCCCTTGGGCGGCCCTGGAGGCCTGCCTGAAAGCCGCCCTTGGAGGCCTGCTGCGCGAGGTCCGGCTGTTCGATCGCTATGCCGGCCCGGGGCTAGACACTGGCTCAAAGAGTCTGGCTATGGGCTTGATTCTGCAGGACGTTTCCCGCACCCTTACTGACCGCGACGCCGACACCGCCGTTGCCACCGCCCTCCAGGCGCTGGCCAGCGAGTGTGGTGCGACGTTGCGGTCATGATGGCCGCCGGCAACGGCGGGATACAGGGGACGTTATGGCACTGACCAAGGCCGAAATGGCCGAGCGCTTGTTCGAGGAAGTTGGCTTGAACAAACGCGAGGCCAAGGAATTCGTGGACTCCTTCTTCGACGTATTGCGGGAGGCGCTGGAGCGTGGGCAGCAGGTCAAGCTGTCAGGCTTCGGCAACTTCGACCTGCGCCAGAAGAACCAGAGGCCCGGCCGTAATCCGAAGACCGGCGAGGAGATCCCGATCTCTGCACGCACGGTGGTGACCTTCCGCCCCGGCCAAAAGCTGAAGGAGCGCGTGGAGGCCTATGCTGGATCCGGGCAGTAACCGAGAACTGCCGCCGATCCCGGCGAAGCGCTACTTCACCATCGGTGAGGTCAGCGAGCTGTGCGACGTGAAGCCGCACGTGCTGCGCTATTGGGAAACCGAGTTCACCAGCCTCAAGCCGGTGAAGCGCCGCGGCAACCGCCGCTATTACCAGCGCCACGACGTGCTGATGATCCGGCAGATCCGCGGCCTGCTGTACGAGCAGGGCTACACCATCTCTGGCGCGCGCCAGCGGCTGGAGGGTGAAGTGGGTCGGGTGGAAACGAGCATGTCTGCCCAGATAGTCAAGCAGGTGCGCATGGAGCTGGAAGAAGTCCTCCAACTCCTCCGCCGCTGAAATGGGTATAATTCAATCCGATTCGGGGCGTAGCGCAGCCTGGTAGCGCACTAGCATGGGGTGCTAGGGGTCGTGAGTTCGAATCTCACCGTCCCGACCAATCGTTCGGCCTGGCCCTTCCCCGGGGCTGGCCAAAGAAGAAGCCCGCCAATCGGCGGGCTTCGTCGTTTCCGGCCTTGCGCTAGCTCAGCTGTCGAACAGCGCCGCGTCCAGCGCCAGCAGCGTGCCGCTGCCGCTGCGCATGGCCGCCGCATGGGACTGCGTGCGCGGCAGGATGCGGGCGAAGTAGAAGCGTGCGGTCTCGCGCTTGGCGGTCTTGAACGCCGCCGGGTGCGCGCTGGCGTCCGCGGCCGCCACGGCCTTGGCCCACCAGAACGCCAGCGCCACGTAGCCCGAATAGAAGAGGTAGTCCACCGAGGCGGCGCCCACTTCGTCGGCATTGGCGGTGGCTTTCTTGCCCACCTCGATGGTGATCTCGCCCCACTGCTTGGCGATCTCGGCCAGCGGCAGGATGAACTCGGTGAGCGACGCATCGGTAGCGTGCTGGGTGCAAAAGGCCTGGATCATTTTCAGGAACTGCTGAAGTCCGGCGCCCTGCAGCTGCATGGTCTTGCGGCCCAGCAGGTCCAGCGCCTGGATCTGGGTGGTGCCTTCATAGATGGTGGTGATGCGGGCGTCGCGCGCCAGCTGCTCCATGCCCCATTCGCGCACGTAGCCGTGGCCTCCGAACACTTGCAGCGCGTGGTAGGTGCACTCGTTGGCCCATTCGGTGAGCAGGCCTTTCACTATTGGCGTGAGAAAGCCCAGCAGGATGTCGGCCTGCTTGCGCTCTTCCTCGTCGGTGCTGCGCTCAAGCACGTCCACCAGCGTGCCCGCGTGCAGGGCCAGCATCCGGCCGCCTTCGGCGAGCGACTTGCAGGTGAGCAGCATGCGCCGGATGTCGGGATGCACTATTAGCGCATCGGCGGGCTTTTCAGGCGATTTCGCCCCAGACATGGCGCGGCCCTGCAGGCGGTCGCGCGCATACGCCAGTGCGTTCTGGTATGCGCGGTCGATCAGCGCCAGGCCCTGCAGGCCCACGGCCAGGCGCGCGGTGTTCATCATGGTGAACATCGCATTGAGACCCTTGTTCGGCTGCCCGATCAAATAACCCTGGGCGCCGTCGAAGTTCATCACGCAGGTGACCGAACCGTGGATGCCCATCTTGTGTTCGATGGAGCCGCAGCGCACCGCGTTGCGCGCGCCTACGGTGCCATCGCGCGCCACCTGGTGCTTGGGAACGATGAACAGCGAAATACCCTTCACGCCGGCGGGCGCATCCGGAAGGCGCGCCAATACCAGGTGGATGATGTTGCTGGTGAAGTCGTGCTCGCCGCCGGTGATGAAGATCTTGGTGCCGCTGATGGCATGGCTGCCGTCGGCCTGTGGTTCGGCCTTGGCCTTGAGCAGGCCCAGGTCGGAGCCGCAGTGCGGCTCGGTGAGGCACATCGTGCCGGTCCATTCGCCGGCGATGATCTTCTTGAGGAAGACATCCTGCTGCCACGGCTCGCCGTGGTGCTTGAGCGCCTCGGTGGCGCCGTGCGAGAGCAGCGGGTAGTTGCCCCAACTAAGGTTTGCCGCGTCGATCATCTCCTTGAGCGCGGCGCCGAAGCTTTCTGGCAGGTCCTGGCCGCCCATGGCCTCCGGCGCGGTGATGCCGGCCCAGCCGCCTTCCACGAACTGCGCATAGGCTTCCTTGAAGCCCGGCGGCGTGGTGACGTCGCCGGTGGCCTTGTCGTGCACGCAGCCCACTTCGTCGCCCACGCCGTTGAGCGGCGCCAGCACGGTCTGGGTGAACTTCGCGGCCTCGTCCATCACCGCGTCCAGCAGGTCGCGCTGGGCATGTTCGATGCCGAGTTTGGCGTAGAGCTTGTCGGCTTCGATGACGTCGTAGAGCGCGAACTTCATGTCGCGCAGGGGAGCGGTGTAGCGATTCATGCGGAGGTCTTCCTGGGGTTAGCGCAGAACGCCTGTGAGCCCGGGAACCGGGTCCAGGGCGCTCTGGTATTCAAAGGGATGCTCGGAGGCCGGCTCGCTGCTGGTGATGCGGCCGGTGAGCTGGTAGCGCACCCCACGGCGGCTGACGAGGGCTTGCTGCACCGCGGCCGCGGGGCCGGCAGCGGGCGTGAAGACCTGCGACACCAGCTCGATGGAGCCCGGTCCCACGCTGAGCGCCGGGTCCAGATCGAGGCGCGTGGCCTCGACGCCGCCGATGCTGAACGTAGCCTCCAGGCGCGAAAACACCATGGGCACGGTGCTGAAATTCTGGATGCGGATCTTGGCCTCCCACTGGCCGTCGTCTCGCACGCGCAGCTCCTGCAGGCTGGCCTGGGGCGGGAAAACGCGCTTGGGCGGGCCGCTGGAGCAGGCGGCCAGCAGGGCGATCATGGTAAGCGCGAAAGCAGCAGGCAGCAGGCGCATGGGCGTTACCGGGGCAGTGGAAACGCGATGAGCATACCAGCCAGTACGTGAGCGCAGCCGGATCAGCGCGGCGCCGGCGCCACGATCAGTTCCGCCAGGTCGTAGCCCAGCATGCGGGCGCGAGCCTTCAGGCCTTCCAAGGTTTCAGCATCCATGGTGGGCTCCCTGGAAAGGATCCACAGGTACTCGCGGCCGGGCTCGCCGACGATGGCCCAGCGGTAGTCGCTGTCCAGCGCAATCACCCAGTAGTCCGCCCATGCAAACGGCAGGGCCGACAGCCAATCGGGCACGAAACGCACCTCGAGCTTACCGGGGCCGGTGCCTGCCAAGCGCGCCACGCCCTCGGACGCCATCCTCGAGCTGTCGGCCTTCAGGCAAGCGTTGCGCACGCCGATCTGGCCGTCTTCACGCAGGGTGTAGACCGCGGTGGTGTTGCTGGCGCAGTTGCGCTGGAAATACATCGGCAGGCGGGCGATTTCATGCCAGGTGCCGGCGTAGCGGGCGAGGTCGAGCTCAGGCACGGCCTGCAGCGGCGGCTGCGCCATCGCAGGGCCGGCGAGCAGGAGTAGGAGCGGAATCAGCAGCAAGCGCATCGTCTTGGACTCCGGAAGTTCGTGCAGGAAGGGTAGCGCCCGCCGCCATGCATGCCGGGTGAATCGGCTAGGGGGTGGCGCTGCTGGCGTTCATTTCCTCGATGAGATTGGCCTGGAATTCCTCGAAGCCCAGGCCCTGGTCCGCAGCCTCCTGGTGCGCCGCGGCCCGAAGTTCGGCCGAAAACACCAGGTCCACCTCGCGCCCTTCGGTGCGCAGCAGTGCCGCCGCGCGCTTGAGGATGGCCAGCACGTGTGCCGCGCTGTGCGAGCTGCCGGCGATCTTTCCGCCCAGGCCCAGCACCCATTCACCGTCCTTGAACACGATGCCGCCCAGCAGTTTGCCCTTGGCGTCGCGCAGCTGCGCATGCGGTTCGCCGAGCTTGTGCGAGGGCACGGGCTTGTCGGGCTTGGCGGCCTGGCGCTTCTTTGCGTCGCGGCGGGATTTGGAATGAATCGACATGTCTGGCGTCCAAGCGGGGAGTGCAGGAGTGGCTCTCGCCAGAATGGTCTCCCATTCAAACGTGGCTCCGGATGTGAAAGCGGCGGAGCACTTGGCTCCGCCGCTGCGCAGCGCGTGGATTCGTCGGTGCTACCTCAGTTGGGCGAGTACCAGATGGGCGAGGTGTAGGCGCGCTCCTGGATCACCATACGGGTTCCCTCAAGCGGCTCGTTCTTGAACCGCTTGACGTCATGCGCGGTCCAGCGCGGCGTCGGGATCTCGATCACGCGCCCATAGTAAAAAGCCGAGAGCGAAGGATCGAACTCCGGGTCGGTCCAGACCGCAATCAGTTCCGTCGCGCCGATGGTGTCGGTCCAGGTCGCGTCCTCCAGGTTCACCGTGTTGCCAACATCCGGCAGCTTGCCGCTCACCGGGTCCGGCGTGCGCTGGTCGGACCAGGACACGTCGTACACCTGCTCCTGCAGCTTGCCGTCCTTGTCCAGCCACCCTTTGACGATTTGGTAGCGGTCGAGGTTGGCGCCGATTGAATCCTTCATAGCCGCGACCAGGAAGGTGGGCGCCTTGCCCTCGGGCGCTGCGCGCAGATCGCCGCCCATCGGCACACCCTTGGCGTAACCGGTGCTGGCGACCTTGCTGGCGTCGGCATCGCTGGCGTCGAAGTCGAAGCCGCCAAAGAAGCGCACGGTCATGCGCGTGCCCGTGGTTGCGTAGGTTTCCTTGCGCTCCATGGCATCCCACAGGGCGGCGCGGGTGTTCTCGGTTGCCCAGACCGCGGCATAGCCGGCGGCACCCACTTCCCAGTCGGCGATCTTGATGCCGGTCTTGGGGTTGTTCATGAAAAAAGCGGTCAATCGCTCCGGGCTGGGCTCCTGCGGGGCGGTCTTGCCAAAGAAGTTGTCTTCCTCCATGGCCGCCAGGCCGGTATGGGCATCGCTGCTGCCGATCAGCCCGAATTTGTACGGGTTGGTTCCCAGTTCCTGCTCAAGCAGAAGGCCACTCTTGAGCGCCGAGCGGGCGTACTCGAACTCGAGCATTTCCGGGGTCTTGGCCACGCTGGCGTCCAGGTTGCCCTTGTCCCAGATCTCGAAGTCCGCCATCTCGTCGTTCGGGGAAAGCCGCGGATGGGATTCGCCCGTGCCCTTGGTCTGGGTGGTTTCGTACAGCGGCTCTCGCCTTGCGCGGGTGGTGGCGTACTCCGCGTCGAGTTTTTTGCCGAATGCCTCCACCACCGGGAACATCTGGCCGTTGGAAAGGTTGCCGTTGTGTGCGATCGCCAGCACGCGGCCGCCGGTGGACTGCTCGTAAGCATCCATCCACTTCCACAAGTCCACCGGGTTGTCGCTGCCCAGCGGCGCCATCGTGGTGAATGGTTCCACCTTGCTGGCCTTGTCGCCCGCATCACGGAATATGACGTTGCGATGCAGGTTGTTGCCGCCGGTGTTGGAGGTCCATTCAAAGCCGATGAAGGCGGTGAAACGGCCCGGGTCGTTGGCTTCCTCCGCCGCATCGATGGTGGCCTTCCAGGCCGAGGCGTAGGCCTTGGTGCCCGGCAATGGCATGAATGCCATGGAAATGGTGCCTGTGCCGAAGTTGCCGATGATATCGAGCGCCGCGGCATTGCCCTGGCCGGAGTTGATCATTTCGTGCCACTTCTTTCCCTGCGGGTCGCCCATCACCTCCGGGGCACCCTCAAGGAGCATCGGGAAAAGACCCATGGCATCGGAGTGGTCCGCCACTACCAGAAAGTCGAGGGGACGGCGCAGCTTGGCCGGCTGCCCGGACGAGGCTGTCACTTCATTGCCCTTCGCAAACAGGTAGGCCTCGCGCGGACCCAGGCGGGCCCCGAAGGCGCCGGCATCCACCGAGTAGGACGTGTGCAGGTGGGTGTCGCCGAAGAAAGGACGCTCCGGATACGCGGGCGCGGCAGGCGCGTCGGCAGGCGGCGCGGCTTCCGGCCCGGCGGCCGCCGCGGCCGTAGCCGCATCGTCGCCAGCCGCAGGCGGCTCGGCGGTCTGGGAGCACGCAACCAGGGCCAGGAAGCAGGCACTGGCGAGGAAATTCAGTTTGATTGCCCGACTGCTCATGCGACGTCTCTCCCTGTGGCGGTACCGGATTTTCGGGACGCTCCAGCGATGGTCTGTTCGCGGCCAGCGGGAGTGTCGTAGCGGGGCGAAGCCTTGGGCCTGGAGCGCACCGTCATGGCGCAGCCGCAGGCCCAATCAAGCCCGAGCGAGTGTCTGGCAAACCGTGCAATGAGTAAAGGGGGGGCGCGAGCGAGCCTGGGCCAGCCACGGAGTGGCGGAGCGGCGCGGGGGCTTGCGGGATGGTGGCCGAGGACGGAATCGAACCGCCGACACGGGGATTTTCAATCCCCTGCTCTACCAACTGAGCTACTCGGCCAGAGACTGGCGTGAAAACGCCGCGGACGGGGCCGGAGCGAGCTGCGGATGATAGCGGAACCGCACAGGGCGAGGCAAGGCGGGCCCAGTCGCCGGCCCCGGCGCGGCGGCCCGGCGACGCGTGTAAATGCCTACTGAATGCCGCGCCGGCCGCATCTGGGCGGCCGGCGCGCATAGGGTTAGGGTGGGCGATGGCCCGATTGGGGGCCGTGCCCAAGGAGTTCCGCCATGTCCCGTCGCACAGCCATCCTGTCGCTTTCCGCCGCGCTTGCCCTGGGCCTGTCGGTCCCCGCCTTCGCGTCCGATACCGTCGACGCGGCCACGGCGCCCGCCGCTGCCGAAGCCGCAGACAGCCCGCGCTTCATCGCCGCCCAAGCCAACGCCGGCGAGTCCGTCAAGCGGGTGAAGTTCCTGCTGCCCATCAACAGCTATGAAGTGGTGGACGACCATGCCGTGCTGGTGTGGGAAACCAACTTCAAGGCCTGGCTGGTGGACCTGCGCGCAAACGCGGCATGCCGCGGCCTGGACAACACCACCGCGGTGGGAATCGAAACGCTTTCGGATTCCCTGAATACCAGCAACGGATTCCTGGTAGGGCGCGACGGCATCCGCTGCCGCATCACCCAGATCCGCGAAGTGGACGTGCCGGGCATGCGTGCAGCCGAGCGCGCTGCCCAGGTTGCCAGCGGCACCTGACCTGCGTCAGCTGCGAACCAAGCCCGCGCCTCGGCGCGGGTTTTTTTACACCTCCGGCGCGACGTAACCCGCAGGCGCCTCGGCGCCGCCGCCGAACAGGAACTTCTCCATTTCGCCCTCCAGGAACACCCGGTGCTTGGGGTCCATGGGCGAAAGCCGGTTCTCATTGATCAGCAGGGTCTGGTGCGCCTGCCACTGCTGCCAGGCTTCGCGGCTGATACCGTCGAACACGCGCTTGCCCAACGCGCCGGGCCAGGGAACGAAGGCCAGGCCTTCGCCATCGCGCTGCAGTTTCTGGCAGAAAACAGTCCGGCTCATGGCGTCAGACTTCCCAATAGTTTTTTCACGGGGGCCGGCAGGCCCAGTTCGCCAAGCCGGTCGAAGGGCTGCCAGCGCAGCGTCGCATTGTCGCCCAAAGCGCTGCCCGGTTCGCTGATGCGCCAGCTCAAGGGTTCGATGTTCAAGCGATAGTGGCTGAAGGTGTGCTCGATCAGCGGCAGCGCCTGCGCCGCATCAAAGTCCACACCGGGGTGCGCAGAAACATAAGCGCGCGCCTGGTCATGGTCGGCAGCTTCCGGCAGCGACCAAAGCCCCGACCACACGCCCGAATCTGGCCGCCGCGCCAGCAGCACGTGGCCGCGCGCGTCGCGCAGCAGCAGCATCAGGGTGCGGCGCTCGGGCAAGGGCTTGCCGGGCTTGGTCTCGGGCAGTTGGTCCACCAGGCCCTCGCGCCGAGCCACGCAGCTATCCTGCAGCGGGCAGAGCACGCAGGCCGGGTCGTGGCGCGTACACAGCGTGGCGCCGAAATCCATGATGGCCTGGGTGTAGTCGGCCAGCCGCGCTTCCGGAAGTTCCGCCTCGGCAATCAGCCACAGCTGCTTCTCAATCGGGGAGCTGCCCGGCCAGCCGCCGATGCCGTGATAGCGGCACAGCGTGCGCTTCACGTTGCCGTCCAGGATGGCGTAGCGCAGCCCGTGTGCCTGGGCCAGGATCGCGCCTGCCGTGCTGCGGCCGATGCCGGGCAGGGCGGACAGCGCTTCGAAATCCTGCGGCAGCTCGCCGCCGTGCTGCTGCACGCACACCTGCGCGGCCTTGTGCAGGTTGCGGGCCCGGGCGTAGTAGCCGAGCCCGGCCCAGAGCGCGTGCACCTGGTCGCTGTCGGCGGCCGCGAGCGCAGGCAAGGTGGGCAGCGCATCCAGGAATCGCGCGTAGTACGGGATCACCGTCTGCACCTGGGTCTGCTGCAGCATGATTTCGGCCAGCCACACGCGGTACGGAGTGCGCGGATGCTGCCACGGCAGGTCGTGGCGGCCGTCTCGGTCGAACCAATCGAGCAGCTGCAGCGCGAACGTACTCATGGCTCTATCTCAGGCGCCGGCTCGGCAGCCTCGTCCTCGATGCTCACCGTGACGCCTTCAAGCGTGAAGCCCTCCACCTCCAGCACCGGTGCAATCAGCTTGCCCTGAAGCGGCGGCAGCGGGCCGGCGGCTGGATCTGCCAGCCAGGCCTGCAGCACCGGCAGCGCCAGCACCGCATCCATCCGGGTGGCGTCCTGCGAAAGCTGAAGCGTGGCATCGGCGGAAAAATCACGCGGGCCGCGGTAATCCACCGAGAAGTCCACGCCGCGCGCGGGAAGCAGCGGTGCGGGCAGTACCGGCCAGTCGGCTGGCCAGATCAACAGGCGGCCCTTCAGGCCCAGCCCGAGCGTGTCCTCGCCGAAAGTAACGCCACCTTCCGCATCCATGTCAGGCAGCGGTGATTCCGAACGCAGAGTCAGCGTGTTGGCCTGCAGCGAGGCCACCGTGCCGCGCGCGTCGAACTTGCCGGACGCAGCGAGCGTGTAAGGGCGGTCGAGTTCACCTTTCTCAAGTCGGCCGCTCGCCTGCAGCGAGTAGTCCGAGGCAAGCCCGGCGCTGACCAGCGCAAGCTTCGCCGCGAAACCCAGCGCAAGCCCGTCCTGTTCGTAGCGCCCCGACGCGTCCAGCGTGGCGGGCGCGTCGGGCTGCAGCTCCGGCACCGTCAGGTTTAGCGCGCGCAGCGACCAGGTGCCGCCAACCACCTCGCCATCGCTCACATGCAAGCCTTGCGTGACGGTGGGCAGGGTGAAGGGCTCCGCGGCCGCAGGACGCGCGGCCTGCCATTGCGCCAAGGCCTGAATGTCCAGCTGTGGACGCTCCAGGGCGATGCGCGTCACCACCACGATGTCGGCGTTCCGCAGCGTGCTCCAGGGCAGCGACACTTCGGCGCTGTGGGCCTGCAGCAGC
>JANNQY010000207.1:0-2513 GCA_031400995.1 Lysobacteraceae bacterium | reverse complement strand
CTCGACGCCTTCGTACAGGTGATGGACCGTCAGAATATCGCCGTCTGCGTGAGCCTCGACGGCGGAATGGGCGACCAGCTTGAGGAGCACAAGACGCTGCTCTGGGTGAACTGGAACGAGAGCAGCAACCTGTTCAGCCTGTGTCAGCGCAGCGGTGTCCGCATCGGTGCGTACCAGTTCTACGGGCCCGGCAGCGAGGCAGATCTGGATCAAGACGACGGCGCCGAGCGTGAGACTCTGGCCGTCTCGTGCTCGGCTGGAGCCCTGCCAGGCTCCGACGTGGTGCTCGAGTCTCGCCACGCCCGCCTGCACCTGGCCGGTACGCAGGTCGTGGGCAGCGGACCGACGGGCGCCTCGGTGATGCTGAACCTGAGCATCAGTTTCAAGTCCAGCGCGCGCGGGCGGGCGCACGTTGAACTGGCCGCGTCGGACGACACCGGGCAGGTGGACGACTTCGTCCGCGCCACCCGACTGCAGATCTTGCGAGATCGTGACGAGCGATGAGCCCGCGGGCTGCGGGCATCGAACGATGAACTGATCTTCCGGCCGTTGTGCGCACCGTAACGAGCGCCCGATGCGGCGCGGCAGCTCGAAGCGCGCCAGGCGGGTGGCCAGGAGTTGACGCAGCGCGTCCGGTCCGGCGCCGTGTCGTCACGCACGGGTCCAGGGCCTAGGCCTGCAGCTGGGCCGCCGCCACAAACTGCAGGTGACGCACCGCGGCATGGCGCGAACCTTCGCAAGGATGCCCGGAGTCTTGCGCGCCGCGGGGCAGAAGCTCAAAGCGGTTGGCCCGTACGCTGGAGTGGGTTGGGTGCATCTTCGCCACCCACCATCTCAGCGCCGTTCGATCGCCGTCTCAGGGATGCGGCAACCCGGCCCTCGCAGCGTCGAGCCATGCCTGGGCGCGCCTGTGAATGTCGGCAAAGCCCTGCCGCGCCGCCAACGCAGCGGCTTCTGCAAACCGGGGGCGCAGGTCGGCTGCGGCCTCGCCTGCCTGTTGCCGCGCCTGAGCTGCCAGCAGCCAGGCCTCGGCCATCCACTCCTGCAGCCCGCCGCGGCGCGCCACTGCGGCCTGCTGCTCGGCCGCGGCCAGCGCGGCGGGCGCGTCGCCTGCGGCCAGCGCCAGGGCACCCTGAACGCCAGCGGCACGCGCATGCACCAGCGGGTGCGCACTGCGGCTCACCACGGCCTGCAGGCGGGCCAGTTCAGTCGCCGCCGGCGCTTGCCTTTGCGTCAGCGCCACGTGGACCGAAACCCAGACCCACTGCGACACGCGCAACGGCTCACCGCTGCCCGCCAGCAGCGGCGCGGCGGCAGCCAGTTCCACGGCGGCCGCGGCCGTTTCGCCGTCTTGCAGAAGCAGCCGCGCGCGGCGCACGCGCGCCTCGGCCTCGAAACCGGCGCTGGACTGGGCCTGCGCCAGCGCCAGTGCCTGCCGCAGCGCGGCGTCGGCTTCTGCGGTGCGGCCGGCGGAGGTTAGGACGCTGCCCAGCACCAGCAACGACAAGGTCTCGGTGTGCGAAACACCGGCCCAGCTGTTCAGGCTGCGGCGAGCCATCGTTTCGGCCTGCAACACTTCGCCCAGCGCGTGCAGCATCACGGCCAGGTCATTTTCGATGGTGATGCCGCGGCAGTAGTCGGGGTGGCGTTCCAGCAGCCGCGCCAGCGCATCATGCGCGGCCTGCACCTGTCCGCCAAACCAGTGGATTTGACCCTCGAAGCTCAGCAGCGTGGGGCGGCGTGGCGCCATCTGGCGCAACTGGGCCAGCAGCGCCCAGGCGCCGGGGATGTCGGGCTCGCGCATGGCCAACTCGATCAGCACTTCTAGCGCGTCGATGCGTTCCTGTTCGTGCAGGCCGGGTAGCAGCTGGCGCAGGCGCGTGGCGTGCGTGGCGGCAGCGGGCAGGTCGCCAGCGAAGACGCGGTTGTCCACCAGCGCAGCCAGCAGCCGCCCCTCGATCTGGCGGTGCTGTTCGGGGTCGGCCACCGCACCCAGTTGGGCCTGGACGGCGACCAGCGCCGTCTCGCCGCGGGCCAAGTCCTCGAACATGTCGCAGGCCGCCAGTTCCAGGCGCGCGCGCAACGACTGCGCGGTGTTTAGCGAGTCGTCGGCGACTTCGCGCCACAGCGCCCTCGCGGCGTCAAAGCGGCCGCGGGCCTTCAGTTGCTCGGCGCCGCGGTGGCGCCAGGCCAGCGCGGTCTGCGGCTCAGCCGCGGCGCGCCAGTGTTCGGCGATGGTCATCGCGTCGGCCTCGGGCTGCTGGGCCAGCCAGAGCGCGGCATGGCGGTGCAGCGCGGGGCGCCGGGTGTTGTTGATTTGGGCCGCAGTGGCCTCGCGGATCAGGTCGTGACCGCAAACCAGGCCGGGCGGCTGCGGTCGCAGCATGCCGGTGTCGAGCGCCCGCCGCAGCGCCTGCGCCCAGGCGGTCTCGCCCGCCCCGGCGGCGGGCACCCCGGCCAGCGCGCGCTGTGCGGCCTCGGGCACGGGCTGCACGAACACGGCCGCGGCTTCG
>JANNQY010000206.1:0-3871 GCA_031400995.1 Lysobacteraceae bacterium | reverse complement strand
CCCACCTCGCCAAAGAAGGGTGTCAGTGTGTGTTACCAACGCGTTGGTAACTCACTCTGACACCGTTCTTTGCGCCGCTATTTTTGGAGACTGATATGTCGCTTGAGCCTGCGGTTCGTGACCGCATTGAAACCATCCTGTCGCAGCACCGCGTGGTGCTGTTCATGAAGGGCAGCCCGGAGGCGCCGCAGTGCGGCTTCTCGGCCAAGGCCGTGGGCATCCTGGGCGGGCTGGTGCCGGGCTTCGGGCACGTGGACGTGCTGGCCGACGCGGAGATCCGCGAGGGCATCAAGGTCTACGGCCAGTGGCCCACCATTCCGCAGCTGTACGTTGGCGGCGAGTTGCTGGGTGGCAGCGACATCATCGAAGAGATGCTCAACAGCGGCGAGCTGCACGAGGTTTTGGGCCTGCCCACGCCCGACCGCACCCCGCCCCAGATCGAGATCACTCCCGCCGCCGCGCAGGCCATCGCCGGCGCCATGGACGGCGCCGAGCCCGGCTCGGTGCTGCACTTGGGCGTGGACTCGCGCTTCAACGCCCGCTTCGAACTCAAGCCCGCCACCGGCCATGAGGTGGTGGCCGAAGCCGCCGGCATCCGTCTGCACCTGGACCTGGCCAGTGTGCCGCGCGCCCAGGGCATCCGCATCGACTGGGTGGAAGACGTGCGCGGCGCCGGCTTGGCCATCCACAACCCCAACGCCCCGTCGCCGGTGAAATCCATGAGCGTGCAGCAGCTGCACGACCACCTCATCGCCGGCACCATCGCCGTGGTGGACGTGCGCCCCGCCCACGCCCGCTCCCAGGCCCCGTTCCCGCACCCGCACGAAGTGCTGGACGAGGACAGCGCCGAGCGCCTGGCGACCTTGCCCAAGGACATGCCGCTGGCCTTCCTTTGCCACCACGGCATCTCCAGCCGGCAAGCCGCCGAGCACTTCCGTGGCCTGGGCTTCCACGACATCTACAACGTGGAGGGCGGCATCGACGCCTGGTCCCAGCAGATCGACCCCCAGGTGCCGCGCTACTGAACAGCACCACGCTCCCTGCTAAGCGGCATTGGCGCTGCTAGAGCAATTACGCTAATTTAGCGCCATTACAGGCCTCGCCCGGCAGGATGGAACCCCATCACGCGGGCGCGGCCAGTCCTCAGGAGGGACGGCATGCGCAGGTGGCTGGTGGTCTTGATGACCGGAGCATTGGCTGCCTGCGGTGGCGGCGGATCGGCCGCGCCCAGTGGCCCCAACGAACTGGCCGCCCAAGCCTGCGAGGCCGCGGCAAAATCCCGCCTCGACACCAAGCTCTACCAGCTCGACGTAGCCGCGCTGGCCGCCAGCATGAAGGACCAGCCCGGTGGCGAAAAATTCCTGACCGCGCCCATCCTGATCGAGCCCGGCCTCACCTCCGAGGTGAAGCAGATCGTCGAGTGCACCGTGCGCTTCACCGAAGGCAACCCCAATCCCGACGTGGTGGGCTTCGTCTTCAACTGGTAACGGCGCTATTCGTCGAAACGCAGGTGCTTCACCGATTTGCCGTGGCGGCGGATCAGCCTTAGCGCCTCGATGCCGATCTGCAAGTGGCGCTCGACGAAATGCTCGGTGACCACGCGGTCCGAGGCCTCGGTCTTCACGCCTTCCGGGATCATGGGCTGGTCCGACACCAGCAGCAGCGCGCCCGACGGGATCGAGTTGGCAAATCCGGCCGAGAAAATCGTCGCCGTTTCCATGTCAATGGCCATGCAGCGCAGCTTGCGCAAGTATTCCTTGAATTCCGCGTCGTGCTCCCACACCCGGCGGTTGGTGGTGAACACCGTGCCGGTCCAGTAGTCGTGCTCCAGGTCGCGGATCATGGTGGACACCGCGCGCTGCAGCGCGAACGCGGGCAGCGCCGGCACTTCCGGCAGCAGGTAGTCGTTGCTGGTGCCCTCGCCGCGGATGGCGGCGATAGGCAGGATCAGGTCGCCCAGCTGGTTCTTGCGCTTCAGCCCGCCGCACTTGCCCAGGAACAGAACCGCCTTGGGGTTGATGGCCGACAGCAGGTCCATGACGGTGGCCGCGTTCGCGCTGCCCATGCCGAAGTTGATCAGGGTGATGCCGTCGGCGGTGGCGCTGGGCATGGGCCGGTCGGTGCCGACGATGGTCGCCCCGGTGAGCCGCGAGAAGGTGTTGAGGTAGCCGCCGAAGTTGGTGAGCAATATGTGCTCGCCAAAGCCGTCCAGCGGCACCCCGGTGTAGCGCGGCAGCCAATTGCTGACGATTTCCTGCTTGTCTTTCATGGCGTCTCCTTGTTGTTTTTCTTCTACGTCGAGCCCGGCCATTCTGCCATGCCGGCCCGCGCCAGACCCGGGCTTGGCAAGCGGCGCGCGCCCGGCTAGGGTGGCCAATCTCCGAGGGAAAACCACCATGCCCACTTGCCTGAAGGCCACGCTGCTGGCCGCCGCACTGTTTGCGCTGCCCGCGCTGGCGCCTGCCGCCGACGCACCTGCCGCCGAAGCGCCGTACGCCAGCACCTATCGCCCCATCGCCTCGGGCCCGGTGCTGATCCGCAACGCCACCGTGCTCACCGGCACCGGCGAGCGCCTGGACGACGCCGACGTGCTGATGCGCGACGGCCGCATCGACGCTATCGGCGCCGGCTTGGCCGCAGGCGACGCCACCGTGGTGGACGGCAGCGGCAAATGGGTGACGCCGGGCATCATCGATGTGCACTCGCACCTGGGCGTGTACGCCAGCCCCGGGGTAAGCGCACACGAGGACGGCAACGAAATGACCAACCCAGTCACGCCCAACGTTTGGGCCGAGCACGCGGTGTGGCCGCAGGACCCGGGCTTCGCCACCGCGCTGGCCGGCGGCGTCACGTCGATGATGATCCTGCCCGGCTCGGGCAACCTGATCGGCGGCCGCGGCACCGTGCTCAAGAACGTGCCCGCCAACACCATGCAGGAAATGAAGTTCCCCAACGCCCCGCACGGCCTGAAGATGGCCTGCGGCGAAAACCCCAAGCGCTTCTACGGCGGAATGGGCCAGGCGCCGGCCAGCCGAATGGGCAACATGGCGGGCTACCGCGCCGCCTTCGTGGAAGCCCAGGCCTACCGCGCCGCCTGGGACAAACATGAGGCCGCGAAAGCCGCGCCCAAGCGCGGCCGCAACGCCCCCGCAGTAGGCGACCCACCGACCCGCGACCTGCGCCTGGACACCCTGGCTGGCGTGCTGCGCGGTGAGATCACCGTGCAGATCCACTGCTACCGCGCCGACGAAATGGCGCTGATGCTGGACCTGGCCAAGGAGTTCGGCTTCAAGGTTTCGGCTTTCCACCACGGCACCGAGGCCTACAAGATCGCCGATCTGCTGGCCGCCCGGGGCGTGTGCGGCGCGCTTTGGGCCGACTGGTGGGGCTTCAAGATGGAGGCCTACGACGGCATCCAGGAAAACATCGCACTGGTGGACCGCCCCGAGGGCGGCTGCGCGGTGGTGCATTCGGATTCACCTGAAGGCATCCAGCGCCTGAACCAGGAAGCGGCCAAGGTGATGGTGCGCGGTGAGCGCGTAGGCATGTCGCTGCCGCCGGAACGCGCCATCCGATGGATCACCAGCAACGCCGCCAAGGCCATCGGCATCGGCGCCCAGACCGGCGACTTGGCCAAGGGCAAGATGGCCGACGTGGTGCTGTGGAACGGCAATCCCTTCAGCGTGTATGCCAAGGCGGAGAAGGTTTACGTGGACGGTGCCCTGCTCTACGACCGCGACGACCCCGCACTGCAGCCGCGCAGCGACTTCATGCTGGGCCAGGAGGTGACGCCATGAAGCGCCTGGTGTTTGCCCTCGCGGTTCTCCTCGCGCTGCCCGCTGCGGCGCAAGATCTGTTGATTCGAAGCGCC
>JANNQY010000205.1:0-7650 GCA_031400995.1 Lysobacteraceae bacterium | reverse complement strand
CGTCGCGCAGGCGGTGCGAGCCCAGCAGTTTGTCGGCATTGCTGCCGAAGCCGGTGGAGACGCCGTAGATAGGCTCCTGCCGGCGCACCTGTTCGGCCAGGAAATCAGCGGCGCGCTGCACAGCCTTCATTTGTGCCGGATCCAGACTCACCGGCGCGCCCAGGGCGATTTCCGCCAACTGCGCGCGGTTCAGGCTGCAGCCGTCGAGCCGGATCGGCCGCATGTCAGTGCGTTCCCATAGCGCGCTGCTGCTCCAGCTCCACCTTCAGCGCTGCGGCCAACTCGTCCCGGCCAAGCTCGAACTGGTCCTGCGTCTTCATGTCCTTCACCTTCACCACGCCCTTGGCGGCTTCTTCTTCGCCGTAAAGCAGCACGAAGCGGATGCCGGCGCGGTCGGCGTACTGGAATTGCTTGGCCAGCTTCTTCGCCTCCAACTGCACCTCGGCGTTGATACCCGCCGCGCGCAGCCGGCGCGCGATATCCAGCGAATCGGCCAGGCGGCTGTCATCCACCAGGCCCACCATGGCCTGCACCGAGCTTTCGGCGGTGGACACGATGCCGGCCTCGCGCAGCTGCCAGAACAGCCGCGTGGCGCCGATGGAAATGCCCACGCCGGGCAGCCGCGACTTGGTGTAGCTGCTGGCCAGGTTGTCGTAGCGGCCGCCCGAGCACACCGAGCCTATCTGCGGGTGTTCGTCGAGCGTGGTCTCATAGACCGTGCCGGTGTAGTAATCCAGGCCGCGGGCGATGCTGAAGTTCACCGCGTAATTTTTCTCGGGCACGCCGTAGGCCTTGAGCAGCTCCAGCACCTGGCGCAAGTCGGCCGCGCCTTCGGCCAGCGCCGGGCTGCCCTGCCCCAGCGCATCGAGCTTGGCCAAGGCGTCGGCGTGGCCCTGCGAGCGCGTCTGCACGAAGGCCATGATGCGATCAGCCACCGCCGCGTCCAGCCCGAAACCCTCGCCAACCAGCGTGGCGCGCACGGCCTCGGCGCCGCGCTTGTCCAGCTTGTCGATCTCGCGCAGCACCGCCGCCTGGCGCTCGCCTTCCGCGATGCCCACGCCTTCGAAGTAGCCGCGCAGCAGCTTGCGGTTGTTGAGCTGGATGGTGAACGCACCCACGCCCAGCTCCGAGAATACGGCGTGGATGACGGCCGGCATCTCGGCGTCGTGGCGCACGCTCAGCTCGTCCTTGCCGATGACGTCGATGTCGCACTGGTAGAACTCGCGGAAGCGGCCGCGCTGGGCGCGCTCGCCGCGGTAGACGCGCTGGATCTGGTAGCGGCGGAACGGGAAGGCCAGCTCGTGCTCGTGCTCGGCCACGTAGCGCGCCAGCGGCACCGTCAGATCGAAGCGTAGGGCCAGTTCAGGCTGGCCACCCGCGCCCTCGGCGGCGTTCTGCAGCGCGCCAGTGGACTGCACGAAATAAACCTGGCGCTCGGTCTCGCCGCCGCTTTTGGTCAGCAGAACTTCCGACAGCTCGAACACCGGCGTCTCCACCGGCAGGAAGCCGAAGCGCTCGTAGTTGCGGCGAATGACGTCCAGCATGCGCTGGAAGGCGATCTGGTCACGGGGCAGCAGCTCCATGACCCCGGGCGTGGTGCGGGGCTTGATCAAGGCAGGCACTCCAAAGCGATGCGCCATTCTAGCGGCTGGCGCCGGCCGCCGAAGCGTGCAGTGGCTGCGCGGCGCGCCCGGGCTTGCCCGTGTGGCGCATCCCCCCTAGAATAGCGGGCTCGAATCCCTCGGGGTGTAGCTCAGCCTGGTAGAGCGCTACGTTCGGGACGTAGAAGTCGCAGGTTCAAATCCTGTCTCCCCGACCACTGTTGCAAGGACACGCCGCCCACCCGGGCGGCGTTTTCGTTTGCGCGGCGTTCACGCTGCCCCGGCCTTGGCTACACTCAGGCCATTCACAGCGTGGGGATGCACATGACCTGGATCCTGGGCTTGCTGGGCGCGGTGCTGGGAATGGCCATGGCGGAAGCCGACGACGGCTTCTTCGGCCTGGTGGCTGGGACCCTGCTGGGCGTGCTGCTGGCCCAGGCGCTGCGGCTGCGGGGCCGCGTGGGGGAACTGGAGCAGCGGCTGGCCAAGGTTGAGACCCTGAGCCGGAGGAGCGTGACGGCCGCGGCCAGCGCCCCCGGATCGATTCCTGCGCCAGTTGCTGGCGAAGCCGCCCCGGATGGCGGCGGCAACACCGTTTCGCCTCCTGGCGCCCCGCTTTTGGTTGTGGCGACCGCTGCGGTTGAGGCACCGACAGAGGCGACGGTTGCCGTCCCAGGCCGGGCAAGCGCCGAGCCGCCGCCGATCCCGGCAAAGGCTGCCCCCGCGCCTCCCGCCCCGCCCACGCCGGAGTTCGACCCGGGCCCGCGCGAGCCCGATGTCTTCGAGAAGGCCGTTGCCGTAGTGAAGGGCTGGCTGTTCGAAGGCAATGTGCCGGTGAAGCTGGGCGTGCTGGTGCTGATGTTCGGCGTGGCCGCCGCCATCAAATATGCCGCCGACGCCGGCTGGCTGACGATGCCCATCGAATTCCGCCTCGCCGCCATCGCCGCCGGTGCCATCGCCGGGCTGATATGGGGCCTGCGCAGCGCGGCCGAGCGGCCGGCCTTCGGGCTGAGCCTGCAGGGCGGCGCCATAGGCATCCTGCTGCTGGTGGTATTCGCGGCGTTCCGCAACTACGACGTGCTGGGTGCGATGCCCGCCTTCGCGCTCATCGTGATCCTGGTGGCCGGCGCCAGCGTGCTGGCGGTGAAACAGGACGCGCCTGCGCTGGCGGTTCTGGGCTTCATCGGCGGCTATCTGGCGCCGGTGCTGCTGTCCACGGGCAGCGGCAACCACGTGGCGCTGTTCAGCTACTACGCGGTGCTGAACGCCGCGGTGTTCGCCATTGCATGGAAGCGGCCGTGGCGGGCTTTGAACCTGGTCGGCTTTGCCTTCACTTTCGTCATCGGCGGGCTCTGGGGTGCGGACAACTACCAGCCCGAGAAATTCGCCACCGTCGAACCCTTCCTGGTTCTCTTCTTCCTGTTCTACGTCGCCATCCCGGTGCTGTACGCGCTGGCGGGCCGGCAGAAGAACGGCAAGGTGGACGGCACCCTGCTGTTCGGCACGCCGCTGCTGGCTTTCCCGATGCAGGTGGGCCTGCTGGGCGACGACCGCTTCGGGCTGGCCGCCAGCGCAGTGTTCGTGGCGGCGGTGTACACCGGCCTGGCGCTGTGGGCGCAGCGCAACCAGCGTCTGCGTGATCTGGCGCAGAGTGCCGCTGGCATGGGCGTGGTGTTTGCCACGCTGGCCATTCCGCTGGCCCTCACGGCGCGCTGGACCTCGGCGGCGTGGGCGCTTCAAGGCGCCGGCATGGTGTGGCTGGGCCTGCGCCAGGACCGGCGCTTGGTGCGCTGGACCGGCCTGTTGCTGCTGGTGCTGGCCAGCGGTGCGTGGATGGTGAGCATTTTCGACGTGAACCTGGGCACGGCCGACCGCCTGCTGTTCAACGGCCACGCCTTGAACATCGCCCTGCTCGCGTTCGCGTGGCTGGCGGGCAGTTGGCTCTACCAGCGCGCCGGCAAGGGCGCGGCGCTGCAGGTGCTGCTGTTCCTGGCGGGACTGATGTGGTGGAGCGTCCTGGGCCTGCGCGAAATCGAAGTGAACCTGTCGCCCCAATACGACGCGCTCTACTACGGCGGCTTCGCGCTGGACACCGCCGTGCTGGCGGCACTGCTGCGCGGGCCGCTGGCCTGGCCGCGGCTGTCGTGGCCGCTGGCAGCGTCGGTGATGTTGATGCTGCCGCTGTCGCTGGCCTCGCAGGACCACTACGAGGTGACGCTGTTCGACGCGCCGATAGCGCTGTGGTGGCTGGTGCTGGCGCTGGCGCTGCCCACGCTGGCCGCACTGCGCGAGCCGACCTCGCGCTTGCTGCCGTTGGCGCACATTGCCTGGCTGGTGGCCGTGGCGGCGGCGGCCGGCATCACGCTGATGCGGGTGCTGGACGACCGCGCCGGGCTTGCCGACGGCTGGTTGTGGCCGGCGGTGATGGCGCCGCTGGCGATGATGTTCTTCGTCGCATGGAAACAGCCGCGAATTGCCGGCTGGCCGGTGGCCGATGATTTCCCGCGCTGGCGCCCCGCTTGGCTGGCCTTGGCCGGCCTGGGCCTGGGCATCGCGTGGGTGGTCGGCAATTTCCTGCCCGGCAACAGTGCGCCGCTGCCTTTCGTGCCGGTGCTCAACCCGTTGGAGCTGTCGCTGCTGCTGGGGTTGGTGCTGACTGCCGCCGCGCTGCGCGCGCAAGCTTCGCCGCCGCGCCTGAGCCGCCTGGCCTGGGCCGGCGCCGCGCTGTTCATGCTCACCCTGAGCGTGCTGCGCGCTTGCCACCACCTGGCCGGCCTGCCGTGGTCGCAAGCCCTGCTCGGCGAAACCCTGGCCCAGACCAGCCTCACGGTGGCCTGGTGCCTGGCGGGCGTGACCGCGTGGATCCTTGGCTCGCGCCGCCGCGACCGCCCGCTGTGGTGGTTGGGCGCAGCGCTGCTGGGCGTGGTGCTCGTCAAATTGCTATTCGTGGACCGACAGTACGTCGGCAACGTCGCCGGCATCGTGTCCTTCGTCGTCGTGGGCCTGCTGCTGATCATCGTCGGCCGCATCGCCCCCACCCCACCCCGTTCGGAGTAAGCGCATGCGCTCGATCTTGATGCTCGGCCTGCTGGCTGTCGGAACCGCCGGCGCCGCCACGCCGCAGGACTACGCCTGGCAGTGGCCCATCGAAACCCAGGGCGAAGCCGCGGCCTACGTGCTGGAACTCGACGTCGACGTGCTGGCCCACGTAACCCGCAGCGACCTGCGCGACCTGGCGGTGTTCAATGCGAAAGGCGAACCCGTGCCGTTCGCGCCCTGGCCGCCCGAGCGCAGGGACGAAGCGCTGCGCGACCCGCTGCCCTGGCTGCGCGTGCCCCTGCCAACGCCCGGCCAAACCGAAAGCCTTGCCCTGCGCCTGGAACGCGACCCGGCCGGGCGCCTGCGCGGCCTGGACCTGCGCAGCGCGCCCGAAGCCCCAGCCACCTCCGGCGAACGCCACGAGCTGCTGGTGGACCGCGGCGAAGGCGAACTGCCCGCGCTGAGCCGCCTGCACCTGCCGCTGGACGCCGCCGCCGCGCGGCCCGTGAACCTACGCCTGCGCGTGAGCGCCTCCAGCGACCTGGACCGCTGGGATACCGTGGGCAGCGGCCTGCCCCTGGTGGCGCTGGACGACAACGGCCTGCGCATCGAGCGTCTGCAGCTGGACATCGCGCCCACGCGCGCCCGCTACCTGCGCTTGGCCATCGAGGGCGAAGGCGACTGGCCCGCCATCAGCGCCCTGCAGGCCGAGCGCGTGATCGCCGCCGGCGACGGCCGCGAATGGAAATCCATCGAGCTGACCGGCACACCCGTCGCCGAGCAGCCCGGCACCTTCACCTACGCCAGCCCGGCGCCGGTGGCCGTCGAACGCCTGGACCTTTTGCTCGCGAGCACCAACTCCGTGTCCGCCGTGGTCTTGACGGCACGGGAGCCCGGCAGAGAGTGGTGGCAGCCGGTGGCGGACTTCACCGCTTTCCGCCTGGGCGCAGGCGAGGACGAAGTGCGCCACGTCGCGCCCGAGGTGGGCCTGCACCGCGAGCGCGAATGGCAGGTCAGCTCTCAGCCCGCCTTGGCGCAGGCGCCGACGCTGGTGCTGAGCTACCAGCCCGAGCGCTTCGTGATGCTGGCCCAGGGCGAAGGCCCGTTCGTGCTGGTGGCCGGCAGCGGCCGCGCGGCGCGCGAGGACTATCCCGTGCAGGCCGCATTGGCCGCCTCCACGACTCCGCCGCAGCCCGCCACGCTGGGTGCACGCAGCGAGTCCGGCGGCGCACAGGCCTTGGGGCCGAAGCGCGGTGAGGACTGGCAGCGGTGGATGCTTTGGGCGGTTCTGGTACTCGGCGCGGGGTTGGTGCTGGTGGTGTCGCTGCGGGTGTTGCGGCAGCCGAAGGTGGAGTGAGGGGTTTGTGTGATGAGACTAGTGCTGCGGGTCGGCTGTGGCCGGGGAGCTACATCAGAATCCGTTAGCCTCGTGGAGCGACCGGATATCCGAGGAGGAGCGAATCATGTTTTTTCCAAGGTGGTTTATCTTGCTGGCGTGTTTATCGTTTGTAGTCCTTTCAGCGTGGACCTTTCTGTTGGCGTCTGGGCGTAATCCACTCCCGTTCCCAGACCATGGATCGCGCATTTTCACCACGCCTTCGCCAGAGGCTAAGGACGCGGTCGTAGCGCTTCTTGCCCGTCATGGGGTCAAGGAACGGTTCCAGGCCAATAGCAGCGGCATACTCCGTTCGATCATGTGGGACGGGACAATCATCAACTACTCCCCTCCAGACGTTCTACAAAAGCTTGGTCATGCCTCGGCGAGCATTGGCCTCGTTTCGGACGACCCCGTAGCAAGCGCTAACGACGCGGCTGAATTTTTGCGGGCTCGTGGCTTTGAAGCCAACGTAGTCTTGGATGCTGAGCCTGCATTACCCATTGCTTTTGTAGTGACAAATGCCACGTCAGGCACCGTGTTGAATTTCCGGAAGCATTTGATTCACATGCCACGACCGGAGCCTGCCAGCACAAGTCGCAGGTGAGGTCTAACAATTCGTCCATGCCGACGCGGGTTCTAGCCCGTTGGGTTCTACGCCTTTTCGGCACACACTTTGCACCAAGACCCAAAGCATGAGGATGGTACTGACAATGAGCAGCAATCTTGATGTGGTGCGCGTCCTCTATCAGGCCTTCGCAGTGGGCGACATTCCTGGCGTGCTTGGCGCGCTCGCTCCCGCCGTCCATTGGACCGAGGCGGCGGGCGGACCCTACGGCGGCGTCTCGATCGGCCCCGGTGCCGTGCTTGAGAATGTATTCATGAAGATCGGCGGGGAGTGGGACGGCTTTGCTGCTGTTCCCCGCGAGTTCGTGGCGGAAGGGGCCACCGTGGTTGCGCTCGGCGACTACAGCGGAACCTACAAAGCGACCGGTAAAAGCTTCACGGCCCCGTTTGCCCACGTGTGGAAGTTCGAGGGCGGGAAGGCAGTTTCCTTCCATCAATACACCGACACTGCCGTCCATATGCGGCCGCTGCAGGCGTAGGGCCCGGCCTCCCCGCACCCCGGGTGTTTCAGGGCAGTGCCGCGAGCTCCTCGAGCCGCCGCTTCAACGCGTCCAACCCCAGCGCCCCTGCCCCACCCGGCGACACGCGCGCGTCTAGGCTGGCCTGCGCATCCGCTCCGGCCTTCGGGAGCGGCTCCATGGCCGCCAAACGATAGGCCTCGCGAAACGGCATGCCGGCCACCGCCAACTCCACGGCCTTGTCGGTCGCATACATCCCGTCATCGAACGCCTTCGCCAGCCGCTCGGTGTTCCAGACCATGCCCTGCAGCAGGTTGGGCAGCAGGCTCAAGGCGCCCAAGCCGCGACCAAACGCGTGGTACAGCGCGCCCTTCGTGAACTGCAGGTCGCGGTGATAACCCGTGGGCAGCGACAGCAGCTGCTCAAGCTCCGTACGCGCCGCAGCAACGCTGGCATAGGTCGCCCGCATCAACTCCACCAAATCCGGGTTCCGCTTGTTGGGCATGATCGAGCTGCCGGTGGTGTACTGCGGCGGCAGCGTCACGAAGCC
>JANNQY010000204.1:0-13209 GCA_031400995.1 Lysobacteraceae bacterium | reverse complement strand
AATGGCACTACGTATTACTACCAGTACACTGGCGGCAATGATGGCAATGGTGGCATTGAGGTCAATGTGAACAATGGCACGGACAACATCCAGTTGAGCTTGGGTGTCTATCCATCCACTGTCAGGATAGCGCCTGATCCGGGCGGCGTGAAGTTCACCAATAGCGATGGCACGCCCTACGCGGGCACCGATTTGAGCTGGAGCCTGAAAGGTAATTCCGCTACCACCGGCACAATCAAGGATAAAAGCGAAACCACCGGAAACTACGAGTACGGCGTTGTTCTGAGCGACAGTTCCGGGACACAGCCGAACACGTTTACGTGTGATCCATCCATCATCAATAAACCGCCGGCCTGAGGAAAAAAGCCCGCATCCGCGGGCTTTTTTCTATGCAGCCTTCCTTAGCGCACCAATCGCGGCCCGCGCGGCTTGAACGGCGGCTGGCCGCGCCAGTAACGGATCATCAGCCAGCCAAACAACATGCCGCCCAGGTGCGCGAAGTGCGCCACGCCGGAGTTGCTGCTGAACACGCCCATCAGCAGCTCGATGGCGCCGAAAACGATGACGAAAGTGCGCGCCTTCATCGGGATGGGCGGGATCAGCAGCATCAGCTGCCGGTTGGGGAAAAGCATGCCGTAGGCCAACAGCAGCCCGAACACGCCGCCCGAGGCGCCAATGGTGGGATACACACCCTGCCCCGTGACGCCTGAGGTCGCCACCACCAGTTGCACCAGGCCCGCACCCGCCACACAGGTGAGGTAATAGGTGAGGAAGCGCTTCTGGCCCCAGGTCTGCTCCAGCGACGCGCCGAACATGAAGAGTGCGAACGCGTTGAAGAACAGATGGCCGAACGAGCCGTGCAGGAAGCCGTAGCTCAGGATCTGCCAGGGCATGAAGCCCACGCTGATCGGTGCACCGTCACTGGCGAATCCGGCGCTGTACTCGCCCAGCGGCCAAAGCATGAAATAGCGGATGGTTTCAGGATCGACGATCTGCTGTAGCAGGTAGCCAATGCCCAGGGCCCAAAGCAGGCCAGTGGTGGCCGGTGGCAAGCGCATGCGGGGAGGCTCGTGGGGAACGTGTCGGTATCATAGCCGGATGCTTCACTTCACTTGCGGCGCCCACAGTATTTCATCCAGCGTGGCCGCTGCGCGCTGGCCGCGCACCCGCCCACCTTCCACCCGCACGCCCTCGGAGCGCAGGCGCTGCACCTGCTCGTCGAAGCCCGCGGACCCCTCGGGAAAGGCAATGCGTCCGTCTGAGCGCAGCACCCGATGCCAGGGCAGGCCCGGCTCGTCCCCGGCCGACAGCAGTTTGGCCACCAGCCGCGCGCGACCCGGCAAGCCAGCGCGACGGGCCACCTCCCCGTAGCCCGCGACTTCACCGGCGGGGATAGCCCGCACCGCCGCCATCACCCGCTTGCGGCTTAGCTGTGCAGGTGTGGCGGTAGGTTTTCCGGGCATGCGGGTTTAGGATACCCCTCCGCCAAGTTTTCCGATTGCCATGCAGAATTTCGAGAACATACGCAGCCACCTCCAGGGCAAATACAAGCTCACTGCCAGCGAGCCCTATCTCGCCTGCGTGCAGCTGTCCCTGGCCCAGGGCCGCCGGCACCAGAGCATCTTCTTGTCGGAAATGAGCGGGGAGGACGGCCGCCACTACCTGCGCGTGAGCACGGTGATCGCGCCGATGACCGGCGTGGATGCCCGCCGCATGCTCGCCTTCAACTGGGAAAGCCGGGTGGGCTACCTCGCCATCGGCGACCTGGACGGCATGCCCTACCTGCAGCTGTGTGAAAACCGCCCCTACGACACCCTCAACGCCGCCGAACTCGACCGCCTGGTGCTGGAAATCGGCGGCCTAGGTGACCAGATGGAGCGCATGCTCTCCGCCGGCGGCGACCTGCTGTAGCGCCAAGGAGACGCCGGGGGCTGGAGGGGCTGTGGCATAGTGGCCGCTGCTCCCACCCCCTGAACGCGAGCCCCTGCCGGCCCTGTCCGGCTGCCCATGACACTCGAAATTGCCCTCGTCCTGCTGCTGATCGTCTGCAACGGCTTCTTCGCCCTGTCGGAGATGTCGGTGGTGGCCTCCCGCAAGGCCAAGCTGCGCCAGATGGCCCAAGACAGCGTGCGCGCCAAGACCGCGCTGGAGCTGGCCGAGCACCCGGAACGCTTCCTGTCCACCGTGCAGGTGGGCATCACGTCCATCGGCATCCTCACCGGCGTGTTCGGCGGCGAGAGTATCGGCGACCGCATCGCCCTGGCCTTGGTGCCGCTGGGCCTGGACCCCGAACTCACCCAGGGCATCGGCACCGGCGTCGCGGTTACCCTCATCACTTACTTCAGCATCATCCTGGGCGAACTGGTGCCAAAGCGCATCGCGCTGCTGGCCCCGGAGCGAATCGCCACCGCCGTGGCGGTGCCGATGAACGCCATCTCCTGGATTGCCTCGCCGTTCGTGTATCTGCTCTCGCTGAGCACCCGCACCCTGATGCGCCTGCTGGGCATGAACCGCGGCAGCGACAGCCAGGTTTCAGAAGAGGAAATCCGCCTGCTGGTGGCCGAGAGCCACGAGCAGGGCGTCATCGACGTAGACGAACGCAACATGATCAACCGGGTGCTGCGCCTGGGCGACCGCAGCAGCGCCGGCCTGATGACGCCGCGCACGCGCATCGTCTGGCTGGATGCCTCGGCCAGCGTGGAGGAGAACCTGGCCACCATGCGCGAGACGCCCTACGCGCGCTATCCGGTGTATCGCGGCAGCGACGCCGAGGTGCTGGGCATCCTGGAAGTGAAGTCGCTCACCGGCATGATCGGGACCGCCGTGGAAGGCCAGCCCGACCTGTTCCACAGCCTGCGCCCGGCCCTGTTCGTGTCCGAATCCACCCACGCCATGAAGCTGCTGGAGATCTTCCGCGAGGAGCAGCAAACCCTGGCCCTGGTGGTGGACGAATACGGCGATATCCAGGGCATGGTGGCGGTGAACGATCTGCTGGGGGCCGTGCTGGGCCGCGTGCAGGCCAGCGAAGCCAACGACGACGAAGCCTTGGTGGTGACCCGCATGGACGGCTCGCTGCTGGTGGACGGCCGCCTGTCCACCGAAGAGCTGCGCGAGCTGCTGGGCGTGAATGCGCTGCCGGGTGAACAGGATCACGACTACCACACGGTGGCCGGCATGGTGATAGCGCGCTTTGGCCGCATCCCGCACGCCGGCGAGCTGTTTGATTGGGCCGGCTGGCGTTTCGAAGTGGTGGACCTGGACGGCGCCCGCATAGACAAGTTGCTGATTGCCCGGATTCCCGAGAGCGAGCCCGATGCCCAGGTTTAGTCCGGATAAAGCCGCCAGCCGCCAGACTGTGCCGGAATGAGCCGTGAAATAAGCACCCGCGCCCTGCTGCACGCCCTGGCCGAGGGCGAAGAAGGGCAAGACCTCACGCTGGGTGCGCTGCTCGATCAGTTCCGCGAGCGCGCGTTCGGCGTGTTCCTGCTGATCAGCGTGCTGCCGGCGTTCGTGCCGCTGCCTATTGGCTCGGGCGCCATCAGCGGCCCACTGGTGAGCCTGATTGGCCTGCAGCTGCTGGTGCAGATGGCGCACCCGTGGGTGCCGGGCTTCCTGTCACGGCGGCCGCTGTCGCGCACAGGCGTGGTGAAGTTCCGCGACCGCACCGCGGGTATGCTGCGTTGGCTGGAAAAAGTCAGCCGTCCGCGCACCGAGGGCATCATTGACCACCCCGCCGCGCGCACCTTCACCGGCCTGCTGCTGGTGCTGCTGGGCGCCCTGCTGGCTCTGCCGCTGCCCGCCACCAACTATCCGTTCGGGCTCATCCTGCTGGCCTACGCCATCGCCCTGATCGAACGCGACGGGCGGCTGATGCTGGTGGCCTGGGCGCTGGGCTTGGCCGAGCTGGTGATGATGGGCGCGTTCTCGGGCCAGATAGCCGGCTGGATCGCCCAACTTTTCCGCTGACTACTCGCGGAAAAGGCGCAGCACTTCGGCCGCCGGCAGCGGCCGACCCAGCCAGAAGCCCTGGCCCTGGTCGCAGCCGCGCTCGCGCAGCACTTCATACTGGCCTTCGGCCTCGATGCCTTCGGCCACCACGGTGATGCCCAGCGAATGCGCCATCGCGATGATGGCCGACGTGAGCGCGAGGTCGTCGGGGTCGCGCAGCACGTCAGCGACGAAACTGCGGTCTATCTTCACGCCGTCCACCGGCACCCGGCGCAAGTGGCTCAGGCCGGAGAAACCGGTGCCGAAATCGTCCAGCCACACTTTCACGCCGGTGGCGCGCAGCCGCGACAGCAGCGCGCTGGCCAGCACTTCGTCGCCCAGCACGGCGGTTTCGGTCAGCTCCACGTGCAGCTGGCGCGGCAGCACGCCGGTGGCGGCCAAGGCGCTGGCCACCACGTCCGGCAGGTCGCCGGTGCGCAGCTGGCGTGGGGAAATATTCACCGAAACAAACGGCGGCTCCATGCCCGGCTGGGTCCAATCGGCGGCGTCCTTGCAGGCCTGCAGCAGCACATGCCGGCCCAGCGCCTCGATCAGGCCGCTCTGCTCGGCCACTTCAATGAACACCGACGGTGGCACCACGCCCAGTTTCGGGTGGTGCCAGCGGCACAGCGCCTCGGCGCCCATGAGGCGGCGATCGTCCAGACGATAGATGGGCTGGTAGTGCAGGCTCAGTTCACCGCGGTCCCAGGCGCCGCGCAGGTCTTCCTCCAGCTGCACGCGCCGCTCCACCGCCTGGTCCATGGCCTTGCTGTAGAAGCGGTAGCAGCCCTTGCCGGCAACCTTGGCCTGGTACATGGCGATATCGGCGCTTTTGAGCAGCTGGCTGGCGCTGCTGGCATCGAACGGGAACAGGGTGATGCCCACCGATGCGCCCAGGAACACCTGGCGCCCGCGTAGCACCAGCGGCCGCTGGATTTCCTCGATCAACGCTTCCGCCAACCGTCCTGAGCTGCTGCGGATTTCGTCGGCCATGAACAGCACGATGAACTCGTCGCCGCCGAAGCGCGCAATCTCGGCGCCCGCGCCGCCCAGCCGCTCCACTGCCATGCGGATGCGCATCGACAGCTGGCCCAGCACTTCATCGCCGGCTTCATGGCCCAGGGTGTCGTTGACGCGCTTGAAGTCGTCCAGGTCAACGAACAGCAGCGCCAGTTCGCCGCTGCTGGCCTGCAGGGTCATCAGCCTATCGTCCAGCGCTTCGCGGAAGGCCAGGCGGTTGGAAAGCCCGGTGAGCGAATCGGTGTAGGCCATGCGCCGGATGTCGCGGTCGTGGCGCGCCACGCTTTCGCTCATGCGGGAAAATGCCCGCACCAGTCCGCCAATTTCATCTTGGCGAGTGGACTGCACCTGCACCTCGGAGTAGCGCCCTTGCTCAATGCTGGCGGCGGCTTCGGCCAGTTCGCTGATGGGCGCGACGATGCGCCGCTGCAGCAGCACCATGGCGCCCACGCCGATGACGGCCATCGCTATCAGCAGGCTGACGATCCACGCCAAATGTTCGTTGCTGGCGGCCTGCAGGCGCGCCGCGAGCGGCTCCAGCATTTCGCGCTCGCGGCGGTTGGCGCTGTCGCGCGACAAGCCCACGCGGACGCCGCCAATGCGCTGGCCGCCGATATGGATGGGGCTGGCCACGTCCAGCAGTTTGTCGCTCCACTGTCCGTGCACGCCCTTGGCATTGAGCGCCTCGTAGGCCATCGGGTCCGACATCGGCTGGCCGAACGCGGGGATGTCGCCCGAGCCGTCATGCACCACCTGGCCCTGGGCGTCGTGGATGACCACGTACACCACGTCGGGTTGGTTCAGCGTGGCCCGCGCAAGTTCACCCAGCTTGGCCAGGTCCAGGTAGTACATCGGGTTGGTGGCGGCATCGGCCAACTGGCTGGACAGCGTTTGGCCGCGGCTGAGCAGGCCCTCGCGCGCCAATTCACGCATCGCGCTGGCGCTGAGTTTGCGGGCGTCCTGGTTGCTGCTCTTTTCGTGCAGCCAAAGCGCCGAGAACAGCGCCAGCACCACCACGACCACGCCGGCCATCATCAGCAGCATTTCGCCGCGCAGTCCAAGGCGAAACGGCAGCCTCACTCCAGGGCCTCGCGCAAATCGCGTGCGTCGCGGCGGAATTGATCCAGGCGCGCCTGCGTGGGCGCGTCTATTTCATAAAAACCAGTGGTGCGGAAGAACTGCCGCAGCGCGTCGCGTGCCTGCGGGTCACTGCTGGCTCCCAGCAGCACTTCCTTGAGTCGGTCGGCCACGGCGGGCGACATGCCGCCGCTCACCAACTCCATTGCGCGCGGGATCGCCTCGGTGGTGTGGATGACCACCAAGTCGCGCCGGAACGCCTCGGAAACGCCCTGCAGCGACTCCCAATCCTGGTCGCTGAATCCGCCTGCATCCACCAGCCGCTTGTGCACCCACGCCGCCAGGTTGGCGTCCGTGCTGGCGAACACATAGCTCAGGCTGCCGGCGTCGCCGCCTTCCTGCGGCGAGACCATCAGGCTCATCGGCAGCCCGTGCGTGCGCAGCACCATGGCCGGCACCAGATAGGCGCTGGTGGAGGACGGCGACTGGAAGGCGATGGTTCGCCCCAGCAGCTGCGAGAGTTCGGTGATGCCGCTGTCACGGCGAACGAAAATGACGCTGCGGTATTCTCGGGCGCCGCTGCGCTCGGTGAGCAGCAGCGGCCGGGCGCCGGCTCGGTCGGCCAGCAGCAGGCCGGTGCCGGGGGTTTCGGTTACCCAATCCACCTTGCCTCGGCGCAGGTAGCTCATCATCTGCTGGGTATCACGGGCCATCAGCACCCGACCCTCGCGGATGCCCACGGTGCGCATGCGCGGCACAACATAGTCCAGCAGCGGCTGCAGCTGCTCGTAGTGCCGCCGGGGGTCGTCGCTGATGCGGCCCAGCACCAGCATGCCCTCTTCCGCGTGGGCCCCGCCCGCCGCCAAAAGCAGGAGGATCAGGAGAGACCGCCGGAGACTACGTGGCACTGGCTGGGACAACAAAGGCGTCACTCGAGGCTCGGGGGCGGCTTGAAAGCGGACCCCGCTACTTTAGGCGTCCCGCCGCGATGGCGCTAGGCTTGATCGCCGCGTGCCAGCCGCGCCATGCGCTGGGCCTCGGTGAGGATGCCGCGCAGGATCTTGAGCTCGCGGGCGTCCAGCCCCGCGCGCAGGTAAAGCCGCCGCAGGCGCGCCATGACCCGTTCGGGAGGCTTGCCCTTGTGGAAGTCCAGGTCATGCAAGGCCTGCTCAAGGTGGGCGAAATAACCCTGCAGTTCATCCGCGGTGGCGGGTGGCTCGGCGGCTGTTGCGGGCATCGACCGCTCGGCTCCCGTATCGCCCCCCGCCTGCGCCAATACCGCCAAGCGCAGCTCATAAGCCAATACCTGCACCGCGGCGGCAAGGTTGAGTGAGCTGAAGTCCGGGTCTGTAGGCACGCCCACGGTGGCGTGGCAGCGCTGCAGCTCGTCGTTCTCCAGTCCCGTGCGCTCGCGGCCGAACACCAGCGCCACCGGGCCGTGCGCGGCCGCCTGCAGCAGCTGAAGGGCCGCCCCGCGCGGACTCAATTCGGGCAGCGCCACGTGCCGGCGGCGGGCGCTGGTGCCCAGGACGAAATGGCAGCCCGCCAGCGCGGCGTCCAGGCTGGCGTGGACGCCGGCGCGGTCCAGCACATCGTCGGCCCCGGCAGCGAGCCGGTTGGCCTCGGGGTCGGGGAAGTGTTCGGGCGTCACCAGGTGCAGCCCGGCCAGGCCCATGGTTTTCATGGCGCGGGCGGCCGAACCGATGTTACCCGGGTGCTGGGTGCCCACGAGCACGATGCGCAGGTTGTCAGTGGCTGCTGTCATAGCGGTTAGAGGCCCGGTTCGGGCCAACCTGTTATCCTTTGCGCCGCGCCGGCTAGACCGGCCCCCCGTTCTTCTCACAATCCAGCGGTTCTTTGGGCGGTCATATGCAGAAACCTGCCGTCAACGTCATGGTCAAGGCGGCCCGTTCGGCCGGCAACCTGATCCTGCGCCACATGGGCAAGCTCGACAGCCTGAGCGTGTTCGAAAAATCGAAGCAGGACTACGCCAGCGAGGTCGATTCCCAAGCCGAGGCCGAGATCATACGCGAGCTGCGGCGCGCGTTCCCGGACTACGCCATCCTGGCCGAAGAGTCCGGCGCCATGGGCTCGGGCCGCTACACCTTCGTGATCGACCCGCTGGACGGCACCTCGAACTTCCTTCGTGGCCTGCCGCATTTTTGCGTCTCCATCGCCCTGTGCGAGGGCGGCGAGCCGATCCACGGCGTCATCTTCGATCCGCTGCGCAACGAGCTGTTCACCGCCTCGCGAGGCGCCGGCGCCGTGCTCAACGACAAGAAGATCCGGGTGGCCGAGCGCAAGGACCTCAACGGCGCGATGTTGATCACCGGCTTCGCGCCGCGCGAGCGCACGCGCCTGGCGCCGCAGCTGGATGCCCTGCGCACCGTGATGGCCGAGGCCGAGGACATCCGGCGCAGTGGTTCGGCGGCGCTGGACTTGGCCTACGTGGCCTGCGGCCGCGCCGACGCTTACTTCGAAGCCGGGGTGAAGCCCTGGGACATCGCCGCCGGCATGCTGCTGGTGCGCGAAGCCGGCGGCCGGGTCTGCGATTTCCGCGGCGGCGGCGACAAGCTGCTCACTTCGGGCCAACTGGTGGCCGGCAACCTCAAGATCAGCGACGCGCTCCAAAAAGCCATCGTCTCGTCGAACTACGCGGCAGCGTTTTCGGTCTGACGCGCGGATAAGGCACCAAGCAAAGCGCAAGCTGGCAGGATCGTCGCAGCGCCGCCGCCCACGCAGTACGTTGGCACACCGACACAAAAAGAATGGTGCAAAGAACGGTGTCAGAGTGAGTTAACCGAACTCACTCTGACGCGGCTATCTGCTGGCCTTACGGCCGGCGCGCGAGCTCGGCTTCCAGGTCGTCCTTGGCGCGGGGCATCAGGTCCTGCTTGTTCACGCCCAGCAGCAGCAGCAGCGGGCAGGCGACCAGGATGGACGACAGGGTGCCGATGACGATGCCGAGCATTTGCGCCTCGGCCATGCCTTTGAGCGACTGGCCGCCGTACAGATACAGCGCCAGCACAGTGAGGAAGGCCACGAAGGACGTGATGATGGTGCGCGACAGGGTCTGGTTGACCGAACGGTTCAACACTTCCTTGGGCTCGACCTTGCTGAGCAGGCGGAAGTTCTCGCGCACGCGGTCGAACACCACGATCTTGTCGTTGATGGAGAAACCCATCACCGACAGGATGCCGGCCAGCACCGTCAGGTCGAACTCGTGCTGGCTGAAGGCGAACCAGCCGCATACCAGCAGGATGTCGCCCAACGTGGACGCCACGGCGGCCACCGCGAACTTGTACTCGAAGCGGATGGCGATGTAAGCAAGGAAGCCCAAGGTGACGAAGATGGCGGCATACATGCCGTTGAGCGCCAACTCGCTGCCGATCTGTGGCCCAACGAAATCGCTGCGGAGCACCCGGCCGGGGTTGTCGGCGGTCTGGGCCACCTGCAGGATCGCCGTGCCGGTTTGCTCGGTGGGCGTGGCGGCCTGCGGGCCGTCGCCCGTGGCTTCCGGCGGCTGCAGCCGGATGACGATGTCGGTGCCCGAGCCGAAGGTCTGCACCACCGGGTTGTCGAAGCCCGCGGCGTTGAGCCTCGCGCGCACGCCTTCGACATCAATGGGCTTGCCGAACTCCAACTCCACCACGGTGCCGCCGGTGAAATCGAGCCCGAAGTTGAAGCCGCGCGTGGCAAGCGCCACGACGGCGAGCAGCGCCAAGCCGGCGAACGCCGCGAGCGCGGCGTGCCGGATGCGCATGAAATTGATGTTGCTGTTGGACGGGAAAAGTTCCACGCCGGCTCCTGGATGCGTTTTAGATCGAGACCTTGGTCAGCTTCTTGCGCTTGCCATAGATCAGGGTGGCGATGCCGCGCGACACCGAAACCGCGGTGTATAGCGACGTGAGGATACCGATGATCAGGGTGATGCCGAAGCCGCGGATCGGACCCGAGCCGAACACCGCCATCGCCACGCCCGCCAGCATCGCAGTGACGTTGGCGTCGGCAATGGTGCCCGAAGCCTTGTCGTAGCCGTTGGCGATGCTGGCCAGCGGCGTGTTGCCGTTGCGCAGCTCTTCGCGGATTCGTTCGTTGATCAGCACGTTGGCGTCAACCGACATACCCACCGTCAGCGCGATGCCGGCCAGGCCAGGCAGCGTGAGCGTGGCGCCGATCACCGACATCACGGCGATCACCATCAGCAGGTTCAGCAGCAGCGCCAGGTTGGTGATGATGCCAAACATCTTGTAGTAGACAAGGAAGAACAGCAGCACGAAGGCGAACGACCAGAACACGGCAGTGAGGCCGCGCTCGACGTTCTCGGCGCCCAGGCTGGGGCCGATGATGCGTTCTTCGATGATCACCATCGGCGCCGCCAGCGAACCGGCGCGCAGCAGCCGGGCCAGGTCGGAGGCTTCGTCCAGGCTGTCGAGGCCGGTGGTCTGGAAGTTCTTGCCGAACACACCCTGCAGGGTGGCGGCGTTGATCACTTCCTCGCTCACCCGCGAGCTGCGCACTTCCTTGCCGTCCACCATCCGCAGTTCCGGGATGGTCTCGATGTACACCGCCGCCATCAGCTGGCCGACGTTCTCACGGGTGTGCGCCAGCATCCGAGCCCCGCCGACGTTGTTGAGCTCGATCTGCACGGCCGGGCCGCCGCTCTGCGGGTCCGGGGTGGAGGTCGCGTTCACCAGCTGGTCGCCGGAAACAATGATGCGGCGCGAGAGCAGGATGGGCCGCGGCTTGCCATCGGGGCCCTTGTCGCGGCTGAAGTAAAGCCGGGCGTTGGGCGGCACCACGCCGGTGCGGGCCGCTTCCACGGCCAGGTTGCCGTAATCCACCACATGCCGGTATTCCAGCGTGGCGGTGGCGCCGATGAGCTTGCGGGCCTCGGCAGTGTCCTGCACGCCGGGCAACTGCACCACGATGCGGCTGGTGCCTTGGCGCTGGATCACCTGCTCGCCCACGCCCAGGCTGTTGATGCGGTTGTCCAGCGTGGTGCGGTTCTGCTCGATAGCGCCGTCCATGATCGCCTTGATCTGGGCCGGCGTGATCCGCGCCAGCAGCCGCTCGGGCTGGCTGTCGGCCACTTCCAGCAGCAGCTCGGGCGCCTCGCGGGTAATTGCGGCGCGCACCGCCGGCATGTCCGCCGGATCCTTGAGCAGCACTTGAATGCCCTCGGGCGAACGCGCAACGCTGGTGTAGGCGAACTTTCCGGCGCGCAGCACCGCGGATATCTCATCGGCGAAGCCATTGCTGCGCTTCTCGATGGCGGCCTGTTGGTCCACTTCCAGCAGGAAGTGCACGCCGCCCTGCAGGTCCAAACCCAGCGACATCGGCCGGGCGCCGGTGCGCAGCAGCCAATCGGGAACGGTCGAGGCCAGGTTCAAGGCGACGGTGTAGCGGTTGCCAAGCGCTTGGCGCAGCACGTCGGCCGCCTGGGTCTGGGTCTCGGCGCTGGCGGTGCGAACCACCAGGTTGTCACCCTCCACCGCCACCGACTTGGCGGAGATGTCTCCGTCCTTCAGCAGCCGGCGAACCTCCAGCATCAAAGCATCGTCTACCAGCTGGCCGCGGTTGGCTGCCACCTGCACCGCGGGATCCTGCGGGTAGAGGTTGGGCAGCGAGTACCAGACCGACAGCGCGATGACCAGCGCGGCGACGACATATTTCCAGGAAGCGTACTGCAGCATGGGCGACAACCGTTGGCGGCCCGGTCAGGGCCGTGTGTGAATCGGATGGGGGCGGATCAGGCGGACTTCAACGTGCCCTTGGGCAACACGGCGGCGATGGCGCTGCGCTGGATCTTGACGCTCACCTTGTCGGCGATCTCAACCGTGACGAAGCTCTCGCCCAGGTCTTCGATGCGGCCGGCCAAGCCGCCGCCAGTGATCACTTCGTCGCCCTTCTGCAGCTTGCCCAACAGCTCGCGGTGCTCCTTGGCGCGCTTCATCTGCGGCCGAAGCAGCAGGAACCAGAACACCACGAACAGGATGATCAGCGGCAGGATGCTCAGCAGCGGGTTGGGCGCGGCAGCGGCACCGGCGGCCTGGGCGGCGGCGGGCGAAACAAGAATATCGAGCAGGGACATGGCGCGGGAGCCTCGGCAGGGAATCAAGCTCGCAATTATGCCACAGGCCGCCGACCCCCTCCCAAAAGCCCCAGCCCGCACCGCCCCTGTGGGAGGGACTTCAGTCCCGATGCCCCAAGCCTTGAAGCATCGGGACTGAAGTCCCTCCTACAAGTAGCTGCGCAGGGGCGCCAGGGGGGGGGTCAGGGCGCGCGGGCGGCGTGGAAGGCTTCGCGGAAGGACTGGAAGCGGCCGGCTTCGATGGCGGCGCGGATGTCGCGCATCAGCTGCTGGTAGTGGTGCAGGTTGTGGATGGTGCCCAGCATCGAGGCCAGGATCTCGTTGCAGCGGTTGAGGTGGCGCAGGTAGGAGCGGGTGTAGCCGCTGGCGCAGGTGTAGCAGGTGCAGCCTTCCTCGATCGGCCGCAGGTCCTTCTCGTACTGGGCGTTGCGGATACGCACCTGCCCGCCACGCACGAAGAAATGGCCGTTGCGGGCGTTGCGGGTGGGCATGACGCAGTCGAACATGTCCACCCCGCGCGCCACCGCCTCCACGATGTCTTCGGGCTTGCCCACGCCCATCAGGTAGCGCGGCTTGTCCTCGGGCAGCAGGGGGCACAGCGCCGCCAACGTGGCGTCGCGCTCCTCGGCCGGCTCGCCCACCGCCAGGCCGCCCACGGCATAGCCGTCGAAGCCGATCGCCTTCAAGCCCTCGGCCGAGCGCGCCCGTAGCTCGGGCCAGGTACCGCCTTGGACAATGCCGAACAGCGCCGCGTCGTTGCCTTCGTGCGCGCGCTTGCTGCGCTCGGCCCAGCGCAGGCTCAACTCCATGGACTCGCTCGCGACCGCCTCGGTGGCCGGGTACGGCGTGCATTCGTCGAAGATCATCACGATGTCGGAATCGAGCACGCGCTGGATCTGCATGCTCACCTCGGGCGAGAGGAACACCTTGGCGCCATCGGTGGGCGACGCGAAGGTGACGCCCTCCTCAGTGATCTTGCGGCGCTTGGCCAAGGACCACACTTGGAATCCGCCCGAGTCGGTGAGCATCGG
>JANNQY010000203.1:0-10912 GCA_031400995.1 Lysobacteraceae bacterium | reverse complement strand
AGCGTGATGCGCGACACCGGCTGCCCGGTGGTGTTCGACGCCACCCACAGCGTGCAGCTTCCGGGCGGAATGGATGGAAAGTCCGGCGGCCAGCGCGAGTTCGTGCCGGTGCTGGCGCGCGCGGCCATGGCCGTGGGTATCAGCGGCATTTTCATGGAAACCCACCCGGATCCAAGCAAAGCACTCAGTGACGGCCCCAACGCCTGGCCGCTGCCGAAGATGGAAGCGCTGCTGACCACCCTGCTTGAAATCGACCGCATCACCAAGAAGCACGGCTTCCTCGAATCCACCCTGTAACCGAAGTGAGCCCATGACCACGATCAGCAAGATCCACGCCCGCGAGATCCTCGACAGCCGCGGTAATCCCACCCTGGAAGCCGAGGTCACGCTCGCGGACGGCAGCTTCGGCCGCGCCATGGTGCCGTCGGGCGCGTCCACCGGCAGCAAGGAAGCGGTGGAGCTGCGCGACGGTGACAAGAGCCGCTATTCGGGCAAGGGCGTGCGCAAGGCGGTGGCCAACGTCAACACGACCATCGCCGATGCGATCAAGGGCTTCGATGGCGCCGACCAGGCTGGCCTGGACCGCAAGCTGATCAACCTCGATGGCACCGAGAACAAGGGCCGCCTGGGCGCGAACGCGCTGCTGGGCGTGTCGCTGGCCAACGCGCATGCGGTCGCCGCATCGAAAGGCCAGGCACTGTGGCAGCACCTCGCACAGGGCCGCGACGTGTCGCTTCCGGTGCCGATGATGAACATCATCAATGGCGGCGCGCACGCCGACAATAACGTGGACATGCAGGAGTTCATGGTGCTGCCGGTGGGCTGCGACAGCTTCGCCGACGCGCTGCGCTGCGGCGCCGAGATCTTCCACAGCCTCAAATCCGTGCTCAAGGCCAAGGGCTTGGGCACCGCGGTGGGCGACGAGGGCGGGTTCGCGCCGGACCTCAAGTCCAATGAGGAAGCCATCGAAGTGATCCTCGAGGCGATTGGCAAGGCCGGCTACAAGGCCGGCGAAGACGTACTGCTGGGCCTGGACGTGGCCAGCACCGAGTTCTTCGAGAACGGCAAGTACAACTTGATGGGCGAGGGCAAGCGGCTCACCTCCGAGCAGTTCGTGGATTTCCTGGCCGGCTGGAGCGCGCAGTACCCCATCATCACCATCGAAGACGGCATGGCCGAGAACGATTGGGCCGGCTGGAAGCTGCTCACCGACCGTCTGGCGAGCAAGGTGCAGCTGGTCGGCGACGACCTGTTCGTGACCAACCCGAAGATTTTCCAGGACGGCATCCGCCAGGGCGCGGCCAACGCCATCCTGATCAAGGTGAACCAGATCGGCACGCTCACCGAGACGCTGGAAGCCATCGCCATGGCCGATGCGAATCGCTATGCGGCCATCGTCTCGCACCGTTCGGGTGAAACCGAGGACACGACGATTGCCGATATCGCAGTCGCGACCACGGCCACCCAGATCAAGACCGGCTCGCTGTGCCGCAGCGACCGCGTGGCCAAGTACAACCAGCTGCTTCGCATCGAGGAAGCGCTGGGTTCCCAGGCCCGGTACGCCGGCCGCGACGCCTTCATCAGCCTCAAGCGCTGAGTCCACGCCCTTGCGCCGCTGGTGGGTCCTTGCGCTGCTCCTGCTGGTCTTCGCGGCCTTGCAGGTGAAGCTGTGGTGGGGCGAGGGTGGGCTGTACCAGGCGCGCATGCTTGACCACCAGGTGGGCGAGCAGCGCGGCGAGAACGCCCGGCTGCAGCAGCGCAACGATGCGCTGTCGGCCGAAGTGGAGGACCTGAAGTCGGGCGAGGCCGCGGTGGAAGACCGCGCCCGCAGCGAGCTGGGCATGATCAAGCCCGGGGAAACGTTTTACCGCGTGGTGGAACCGGCCAAGCCCTCACCGCCAGCCAGCCCGGAAGACCCCGATGCTCCGGCCCCGGAGCCGCGGCCGTGACTTGGGCCGTGGTTCCAGCGGCGGGACACGGACGCCGCTTTGGCGCCGAGCGGCCGAAGCAATACCTCACGCTGGCCGGCCGCACGCTGCTCGAGCACAGCCTGCGCGCGGTGCTGGCTCACGACGACGTGGACGGCGTGGTGGTGGCCATTTCGCCCGATGACGCCGATTGGCCGGGCTGGCGCGACATAGGCGGCAAGCCGGTGATCACCTGCGTGGGCGGTGCCGAACGCGCCGACTCGGTGCTCGCGGGACTGCACGCGCTGCCCGCCACCGTCAGCGACGATCAATGGGTGCTGGTGCACGACGCCGCGCGGCCCTGCCTGTGCGCGCGCGACCTGGCGCGGCTTATCACCGTGGGCCAGGCCGACCCCGTCGGTGCGCTGCTGGCCGCACCCGTGCGCGACACCCTGAAGCGCGCCGATCACCTGGGCCACAGCCAGGCCACCGAGCCTCGCGAATGGCTATGGCGGGCGCTGACCCCGCAGCTGTTCCGCCGCGGCGGGCTGACCCGCGCGCTGGAAGCGGCACTGCGCGCCGGCCTCACCGTCACCGACGAAGCCATGGCCATGGAGCGCCTGGGACTGCGCCCCTGTCTGGTGGAGGGCAGCGAAGACAACATCAAGGTGACCACGCCGGCCGACCTGGCGCTGGCCGAATTCATCCTGTCCCAAGCCGATCAAGGAAACGGGAAATGAGCGCTGACTTCCGCATCGGGCAAGGCTATGACGTGCATGCGTTCGGCGCTGGCGACCACGTGGTGCTGGGCGGCGTGCGCATTGCCCACGGGCGCGGCGTGCTTGCCCATTCCGACGGCGACGTGGCCATCCACGCGCTTTGCGACGCGCTGCTGGGCGCGCTGGCGCTGGGCGACATCGGCGTGCACTTCCCGCCCACCGACCCGCGCTGGAAGGGCGCCGACAGCCGCGTTTTCCTACGCCATTGCGCGCAGCTGCTGGCGGACCGCGGCTGGCGCTTGGGCAACGCCGACGTCACGGTGGTCTGCGAGGCGCCGAAAGTGTCCCCGCATGCCGCAGCGATGCGCGCCAACCTCGCGCAGGACCTGGGCGTAGCGCTGGACGCGGTGAGCATCAAGGCCACCACGACGGAAAAGCTGGGGCTCACGGGCCGCGGCGAAGGCCTGGCGGCAATGGCCGTGGCGCTGCTGGTGCGCGCGTGAGTGGGCTGCCGCGCGCGCATGGCGACGCCGCGCTGACCGGGCGTTTCCGGGTGCAGCCCGAGGATTTCCAGGTCGAGGAAATCGACGGCTTCGAAGCCACCGGTGAGGGCGAGCACCTGCTGTTGACGGTGGAGAAGCGCGGCATGAACACCGCCTTCGCTGCCAAGCGCATTGCGCGTTGGGCCAACATCCCGGAGATGGGCGTGGGCTACGCCGGCATGAAGGATCGCCACGCCGTCACCCGCCAGCGTTTCTCCGTGCATTTCCCCAAGCGCGTGGCGCCCGGGCTGGAGGGATTGGTTTCGGACGATCTGCGCGTGCTCGCCTCCACTTGGCACAACCGCAAGTTGCCGCGCGGTGCGCTCAAGGGCAATCGCTTCGAGCTGCTGCTGCGCGAGGTGGTCGGCGACGCCACCGCCATCGAGCAGCGCCTGCAGGCCATCGCCGCGCAGGGGTTGCCCAACTATTTCGGCGGCCAGCGTTTTGGTCGCGACGGCGACAACGTGGACGCGGCGCGGCGCATGTTTGCCGGCCAGCGGGTGCAGCGCGATCAGCGCTCCATTTACTTGTCGGCCGCGCGCTCTGAGCTGTTCAACGCCGCCCTGGCGGCACGCGTGCTGGACGGCCGCTGGGCCAGCGGCGCTCCGGGCGAGGTGTGGATGCTGGACGGCAGCCAGAGTGTGTTCGGGCCGGAACCGACCACACCGGAGCTGGTGGAACGCGCCGCGCGCCAGGACATCCATCCCACCGGGCCGATGTGGGGCCTGGGCGAACTGCGCAGCCAGGACGCCGTGCGCGCGCTGGAACTGGCCGCCGTGGATTCGTATGCCGACCTGCGCGCGGGCCTGGAGGCGGCGGGCCTGAAGCAGGAGCGACGCGCGCTGCGGGTGCGGGTGGACGGGCTGGTGTGGCAGTGGCCGGAGCCGGGCCAATTGGCGCTTCAGTTCGGACTGCCGCCGGGCGCCTACGCCACCGGCCTGCTGGACGCGCTGGGCGAGCTGTCCGAGCCCACGCACGGCAGCTAGTCGCGCTGTTCGGCACTTGCACCCGGGAATGCCAAGAGTAGCCTGATCTTGCGGTATCCCGACCAAGGAGTTCGCCATGAACGCAACGCGTAGATTGACCAGCTTAGTTGCGGCCAGCCTGTTGCTGACCGCCTGTGCCACGGCGCCCGTGACCACCCTGCAGGGCACTGACAAACTCCAGAATATTGATCAAAGCTATGTGGCCGCCGTGGAAGAAGCCACCCGCAAGGCCAGCGTTCGGGTTTACTGGATCAATCCGCCGCTCGATACCGACTCGGACGATTGACGCGGCGGCGCGTGCCGCTGGACCGGAGCTACCAGGCGTAACGCGCGCCCACCACCATCTGGCGCGGATTGCCCAGCAGGATGCCGCGGGTCCGGTCCACGATGTACTCGCTGTCGGTGAGGTTTTTCACCGTGATGTAGCCGCTCCAGCCGGACAACCCGGGTTCATAGTTCAGCGTCGCACTCCAAGTGCTGTAATTGTCCAGCTGCCCGAACTGTCCGTCGCCATTGAACACGGGCTGGAGCGTGTTGCCGAAATCGGACCACTGGCTGCCTACGTGCTGCACTTCCAGGTTGGCATCCCATGCGCCGCGCACGTAGCCCACGCGCGCCGTGGCGGTGAATTCCGGGGCGTAAGGCAACCGGTTGCCTGCGACACTGCCGTTGGCCGCCAGGCCGTTGTCCACGCGCCGCAGCACGGTGCTCTGCTCGGCTGTGGCCAGCCACGTGGACGCCAAGTCGGCGTACCACTCGCCGCTGCGGTTGAGCAGGGCCTCACGGTTGAAGGCCAGGGTGAACTCCACGCCCTCGTATAGCGTTTCGCCCTGCGCCAACGGCGTGCTGCCGCCGGCGATGGAGCCGACCGCCAACTGGTTGTCGAAGTCGGTGCGGAACAGCGTGGCTTCAAGATCGAAGCTGCCCTGACGGTTGCGTACGCCAACCTCGAGGTTGGTGCTGCTTTCGGCGTCGACTTCGGTGCTGGTGCCGTTGCCCGCGATCAAGTCCTCGATGCGCGGCGGCGCGAACCCTTCGTGGGCCGAGAGATAGACCGTGGTGTCGGCCGTCGCCAGCCAGTTGGCGCCGAAACCCCACAGCGTCTCTGTCACCGAGTCAGCGCCGGACAGGCCGCCTGGCAGGCGGTTGCGGCGGGTGAAGTCGATGTCTTCCCGGCGCAGGCTGGGCGTGAGCTGGACCTGGCCCAGGTCGAACGTGGTGGCGGCGAAGGCGGCCAGCGCCTCGGTGGTACGCAGGTTGCTTTCCACCAGCGTTCCGGTGCGCGCCGCGGAACTGGTGCCGTTTAGCTGGCGGCGGTCATGGTCTTCCTCGTGCCAGCGCAGGCCGAACTCGGAGCTGCCGGCGCTGCCGAAGACGCTGGTGGGCAAACGCAGCCGCGAATCCACGCCCCACATGTCGTAACTGCGCAGGCGGCCCTGGGTGGACGCGCAGGCGCGCGGGTGAACCGGGCTGCCGAGCAAACGCGCGGCGCGGAAGGCGGTGCCGCACTGGGTGTCGGTGGTGGTGCTGGACTGCCGCCACCAGTCACGGTCGAATCGGCTGGCGTAGGCCGACGTGAGCAGCTCGACCCCGGCGGACGGAGCGTAGGCATGGCTGGCGGACAGAGCGCTGTTCGTGATGTCGAACAGGTCGTCCAGGAACGGGTAGTACTCGGCCCCGAAGTTGCGGTACTCGGTGTCCGTGATGCCGCTGTAGCCCACCTGCGAATCCTCGCGCATGTGGCTGGCGCGCAGGGTCAGCGCGTTTTGCTCGCCCAGCGCCGTGGTGTACTTCGCAAACAGATCGGTCTGCTCAAGCTGGGTGTTGTCGCGAGCCCCATCGCCGCGCTTGTGGGAAAGGTTGACCAAGCCGCCGCCACCGCCGAGGCTGGCTTCCAGGGCGCCGTAGCCGCGGGTTCCGCCGCTCAACTGCGCGTAGCCGGCGGCCTCTTCCGGGGGATCGGGCGTGATGTAGTTGATCGCGCCGGTGGTGGTCTGGGGTCCGAATCGCAGCAGTCCGGCACCTTTGAGCACTTCGATGCGTTCATAGCGCTGGAGTGGGGCGTGGTAGTAGCTGGCGTTGTCACCATAGGGGGCGTACATCGCCGGCAGGCCGTCTTCGAGCAGCAGAACCTTCGCCGAGCGGGTGGGGTTGGAGCCGCGGATGCCGATGTTGGGGCGCAGGCCGAAGCCTTCCTCGTCGCGTACGGTCACGCCAGCCACCTTGCGCAGGGCCTCGTTCACCGACAGCGCGCGTCCGGATACCAGCACCGTGCTGTCGAGCACGCTTGAACTGCCTTCGGCCGGCCGGCCTTCGGTGTCCTTGGCCACGACTTCCACCGTGGCCAGGGTCCGGCGAGTGGCGCCCGCGTCCGGATCAGGGCCCGGGGCCGGGGCCGGGGCCGCCAGCAGGGGCGGGGAGACCAGCGCGAGTGCCAAGGCAGAGGCCAAAAGGTGGCGATGGGGCATGGGTGGGCTTCGCAGACAAGAAAGATAATGCGAATTATTCTCATTAACAATGAAAAGTCAAGCGCTACTGACCGTCGCTACCGTTGGGTTAGGCTTGCGAACACGTCACAAGGCATCCCGGCACATGAGTGCGCGTCTTTTTTCCTTCTTCAACATCCGGCGGCAGGAACTGGTGCCGGTTTTGCTGGCAGCGCTGTTTTTCTTCTGCGTGTTGACCGCGCTGATGCTGCTGCGGCCGGCCCGGGATGCCCTGGGCATGCAGCGGGGCATCGAGAGCGTGCGCTGGCTGTTCATTGGCACCGCTGTCGTCACCCTGCTGGCCAATCCGCTGTTCAGCCTGCTGGTTAGCCGGTTCCGGCGCATGCAGTTCATTTCGGCCACTTACGGGTTTTTCGCGGTGAGCTTGCTGGGGTTCTACGCGCTGCTGGTGCTGGCTCCCACCGCCGTGGGCGAGGTGAGTGGGCAGGTGTTCTACGTCTGGTTCAGCGTGTTCAACTTGTTCGTGACCATGCTTTTTTGGGCACTGATGGCCGATCGTTTTTCGCTGGCGCAGAGCAAGCGCTTCTTCCCGCTGATCGCCGTGGGCGGCACGCTGGGCGCCATCTTCGGGCCTTGGCTGGCGTCGCAATTGGCCGAGCCTATGGGAACGCCCTTCCTGCTGCTGGTGTCGGTGGGGTTCGTGCTGATGGCAATTGCGCTGGCTTGGGTCGTGGCAGCACTGCAGCCCGAGAGGGCCAGCGGTGATTCCGCCGAGGCACCCCCGATCGTGCAGGACGATGCAGTGATCGGCGGCGGTGCCTGGCAGGGACTGCGCGCCGTGCTTGGTTCGCGCTACCTGCTGGGAATTGCCGGTTACGTGCTGATTCTTTCGGTGATGGTGACCTTCATTTACTTCACGCGGCTGCAGATGGTGGCGGCGCTGGGCGAAGACTTGGACCTCCGAACCAGCTGGCTGGCTCGTATTGACATGTACACCCAGATCGCCACCCTCCTGCTGCAAGCCGTGCTCGCCGGCCACCTGATTCGGCGCCTGGGCATGCCCATCACCCTGGCCCTGTTGCCACTCACCGCGGCGCTGGGCTTCATCGGCTTGGCGCTGATGGGAACCCTGGCGGCACTGATCGTGTTTGACGCGGTGTTTCGCGCGGTTCAGCGCGCCATCATGCGTCCGGCGCGCGAGACTCTGTTCACGGTGGTCAGCCGCGAGGACAAGTACAAAGCCAAGGCGTTCATCGATACCTTCGTCTACCGTGGCGGCGACGTGCTGGGCGCGCAAACCGAGGGTGTGCTCACGCGCCTTGGCATGGGTCTGTATGCGCTGGCCGGCGCGGCTTTGCCGCTGGCCTTGGCGTGGGCTGCGCTGGGATTTTGGTTGGGCCGGCGCCAGGCGCGGCTGGCGCAGGGCTAAGCGGCCTCAGTCTTCGGGACGCTGCTCACCGGGGCGGCGTTTCGCCAAAAGCACCAGCACCGCACCAGTGCCGCCCATCGCCGGCGGCGCCGAGGCGAACGCCAGCACGTCGGCGCGCTGGCGCAGCAGCCGGTCCACCAGCGCCTTCAACACCGAGCCACCTTCCGCGGTGCGCAGCCCCTTGCCGTGGATGATCCGCACGCAGGCGTGGCCACCGGCGCGTGACTGGGCCAGGAATTCGCGCAGCCAGCGCTCGGCCTGCGGGGCGCGCAGCTGATGCAGGTCGAGCTCGCCGCCGATGCTGAATTGGCCGCGCTTGAGCGACTTGAGCACCGCCTCGGGCACTTCGTTGCGGCGGTAGGCCAGCGCCTCGGCGCCGTCGATGGTGGCTTCCAGATACGCCAGGGTGTGCGACTGCTGCAGCGCCAGCGCCTCATCGCGCACCTGCATCCGGGCCTCGGGCGCGGGCCGCGGGCGTTCGGGCGCGGGCGCCGGCGGCGTTAGTTCGCGCACCTCGCCGATGGCCTCCCGGAACAGGGCAGCATCCTCGGGCGTGATGGCGGGCGGCTTCCGCTTCATCCGGCAAGGTTACCGTGGCCAGTAGTGACGGCGCAGTGGCCGCGCAAGCCGGTGCATCCGCTATCATGTGATCTTTCCGCGGAACCCCCGATGCGCGTACTGGTTAGCAATGACGACGGCGTGGAAGCGCCCGGCATCCGCGTCCTGGCCGAAGGCCTGCGCGCCGCCGGCCACGAAGTGACCGTGGTGGCGCCCGACCGCGACCGCTCCGGCGCCAGCAATTCGCTCACCCTGGACCAGCCCATCCGCGCCAAGGAAATCGGCGAACGGGTCTGGCGCGTGGGTGGCACGCCCACCGATTGCGTGCACCTGGCGCTGACGGGCCTGCTGGCCGCCGACCCGGATATCGTCGTTTCCGGCATCAACAGCGCGGCCAACCTCGGGGATGACGTCATCTATTCGGGCACCGTGGCGGCTGCCATGGAGGGCCGTTTCCTGGGCCTGCCCGCCGTGGCGATGTCCCTGGTCACCACGGAGCAGTCTGGCCGGCATTACGACACCGCTGCGCGCGCCGCGCTGGAAATCACCGCCCGCCTGCTGGTGGACCCGCTGCCGGCCGACACCATCCTCAACGTCAACGTGCCCGACCTGCCCTGGGACCAACTGCGCGGCTATGAAGTGACGCGATTGGGCCATCGCCACCGCGCCGAGGCCTGCATCGAACAGATGGACCCACGCGGGCGCCCGCTGTGGTGGATCGGCCCGGCCGGCCCCGAGCAGGACGCCGGCCCTGGCACTGATTTCCACGCCATCCGCACCGGCCATATTTCCATCACGCCCATCCACGTGGACCTCACCCGCTACCAGGCGCTGGAAAAAGTCGCCAGCTGGGTGAGCGGCCTGGGCGCCGGGATCAGCCACCCCGCATGACGCCGCGCTTCCACAGCCAGCCGGCCGTGCACGGCCAGGGCATGACTTCCCCGCGCGCGCGCGATCGCATGATCGAGCGCCTCCGCGCCGAAGGTGGCATTGCCGACGAGCGCGTGCTCACCGCCATGCGCACGGTGCCCCGGCATCTGTTCATTGACGAAGCGCTGGCCAGCCGCGCCTACGAGGACACCGCACTGCCGATCGGCAACGGCCAGACCATCTCCCAGCCTTGGGTGGTGGCGCGCATGACCGCCGCCCTGATCGAGCACCGGCTGCCGACGCGGGTGCTGGAAGTGGGCACCGGCTCGGGCTACCAGGCCTCGGTGCTGGCCACGCTGGGCCTGGAAACCTACAGCGTGGAGCGCATCGAAGAGCTGCTGCGGGTGGCGCGGCGCCGCCTGCGCACGCTGGGCTTCAACGTCCGTACCAAGCACGATGATGGCCGCGCCGGCTGGCCGGAGTACGCGCCTTTCGACGGCATCATCGTCACCGCGGGCGCGGCGGCGCTGGAGCCGGCGCTGTTCGAACAACTGCCCGAGGGCGGCACGCTGGTGGCGCCCATCGGCGCCTCCAATGGCCAGCGGCTGCTGCGGGTGCGCCGGATCGAGGGCGAACTGGTGCAGGAAGACCTGGGCGCCGTGGTGTTCGTGCCGCTGCTGCCCGGGACGCTGTGATGGCGGTTTTCCGGCCCCTTTATTTGCGCACGCTGGGCTGGTCCCGGCATCCGCGTGCGCCGCTGCTGCTGACGCTGCTCAGCTTTGTCGAAGCCATTTTCTTCCCGATACCCCCAGAAGTGATGCTGGCGCCGATGTCGCTTGCCCAGCCCAAGCGGGCGCTGTGGTTTGCCACGCTCAGCCTGGCCGGGTCCATGGTCGGAATGTTTATTGGCTATGCGCTGGGCTATTACGCCATCGAATTGGCGATGCCGCTGGTGGAGCGCTTCGGCTATGCCGACGAGTTCACCGATATCAAGCGCCAGGCCGCGGACAACGGCTTCTGGCTGCTGTTGATTGCTGGGTTCACGCCGATCCCGTTCAAGATTTTCACCATCGCCTCGGGCGCGGTGGGAATGCCACTGCTGCCGTTTTTCCTCGGCGCGCTGATTGGCCGCGGCAAGCGTGTGTATCTGGTGGCGGGCGCCATCCGCCTAGGCGGCGAGCGCGCCGAAGCGGCGCTGCACCGGCACATCGAGCCGGTGGGCTGGGTGGCCCTGGTGCTGCTGGCTGGCGCAGTGGCTTGGATTTTCTTCGGGAATCACGGCCCGTGATGGCCCGGCTCGCATCGCTGGTGCTGCTGGCGGCGATGGTCGCGGCCGCAGGCTGCGGGCAATCGCGGGTGGTGAAGCGCGAGGGCGCGGCGCCGACGTCGCGCGGCGCAGCGCAGGCGGTGCCGCGCGGCGGCAGTTACCAAGTGCGCACCGGCGACACGCTTTA
>JANNQY010000202.1:0-2545 GCA_031400995.1 Lysobacteraceae bacterium | reverse complement strand
CAGCGTCGACTCCGACATGCGGTGCCACCAAACATAAAAGTACAGCCCCTTGTGGGAGGGACTTCAGTCCCGACATCCAGGTCCATGTGGGAGGGACTTCAGTCCCGATGCTTCTGGGCCAAGAGCATCGGGACTGAAGTCCCTCCCACAAGGGGCTGTACTTTTCTGTTTGGAGGCACCGCATGTCGGAGTCGACGCTGCTGGCGCTCTACCGCAAGGTCACCCGCTATCCGGCGGGGCACTGGCTGTTCAGCCGCGCGGTGTGCTTCAAGGCGCCATACTTCGGCAGCATCAAGCCCACTATCCGGCGCCTGGAGCATGGTTACTGCGAAGCCACCATTCCACACCGGCATGCCGTGCAAAACCACATCGGCACCGTGCACGCCATCGCGCTGTGCAACCTGGCTGAACTGTGCGCCGGCGTCCTCACCGACGCCTCGCTGCCCAAGAACATGCGCTGGATTCCCAAGGGCATGACGGTTCAATACCTGAAGAAAGCCAACGGGACCATGCGCGCCGTGGCCACACCGGCCATTGACATCGTCAGCGCCACCACCGCCTACGACCTGCCGATCAACGTGGACGTGTTCGATCCGGCCGGCGAGCGAGTGTTCAATGCCGAAATCCGCATGTGGATGAGCCCCAAACCCTGAAACCGCTGCAAGCCTCAGAAACTTGTGGGAGGGACTTCAGTCCCGATGCTTTGGGGGCCAAGGAGCATCGGGACTAAAGTCCCTCCCACAAGGAGGGCGTTTAGAGGTAGTGGACGGCGATGGCGGCGAGGATGCCCGGCAGGGCCTGCACGTAGAGGATGGAGCGCTTAACGGTGGCGGCGCCGAACAGGCCGGCAATGACGACGCAGCCCAGGAAGAACAGGCAGATCCCGCGGTCTCCGATCAGCAGGCCCCAGACCAGTCCCGCCGCCAGGAAGCCATTGTAGAGGCCCTGGTTGGCCGCCAACTGCGCCGAATCGAGCGCACGCTGCTCGGTGAGCGCGAACACCCGCCGGCCCAGCGGCCTGGTCCAGAAAAACATCTCCAGCACCATGAAGCCCACATGCAGCAGGGCGACGAAGGCTGTCAGCACGATTGCGATCAGGGACATGGGTCTTGCTCCGGTCAGTCGGCCAGCGCGGCGGCGTGGTGCCGCAAGTGGTCTTCGATGAAACTGGCGATGAAATAGTAGCCGTGATCGTAGCCGGCGTGCCGACGCAGCGTGAGGCCCTGCCCTGCCTCGGCGCAGGCGGCCTCGAAGCGCTCGGGCTGCAGTTGGCTGGCCAGGAACCGGTCATCCAGGCCCTGGTCAACCAGGATGCTGCCGCCAAAGGGGCGCCGGCGCACCAGGTCGCAGGCGTCGTGTTCGGCCCAGGCGCGGGGGTTGTCCCCCAGGTAGCGCGAGAAGGCCTTCTGGCCCCACGGCACCTGGCTGGGCGCGACGATTGGCGCGAACGCCGAGACGCTGCGATAGAGGTTGGGATGCCGCAGCGCCAGCACCAGCGCGCCGTGGCCACCCATGGAGTGGCCGAGGATGCCGGCGCGGCCCGGATCGGCCGGGAAATGTTCGGCGACCAACGACGCCAGCTCCCGCACCACGTGGGTTTCCATCCGGAACCGCGACGACCACGGCGCCTGGGTGGCGTCAAGGTAAAAGCCCGCCGCCTCGCCAAACTCCCAGTCGCCGGTGGCGCCTTCGATGCCGGTGTCGCGCGGGCTGGTGTCGGGCATCACCAGCATCAGGCCCAGCTCGGCCGCAACGCGCTGCGCGCCCGCCTTCATCGTTGCCGTCTCCTCGCTGCAGGTCAGCCCAGCCAGGAAAGTCAGCACCGGCACCCGGCCTTCGCGCGCCTGCGGCGGCTGGAACACCGCGAACCGCATCGGCCCACCGCAGGCCGCCGAGGCCATGCGATAAAAGCCCTGCACGCCACCGAAGCAGCCGTGCTCACTGATGAGTTCGATCGACATCAGTAGATGACCACGCTGCGGATGGACTCGCCGCGATGCATCAGCTCGAAGGCGTCGTTGATCTTCTCCAGCGGCATGGTGTGGGTGATCAGCGAATCGATGTCGATCTTGCCGTCCATGTACCAGTCCACGATCTTGGGCACGTCGCTGCGCCCGCGCGCGCCGCCAAAGGCGCTGCCGCGCCAGTTGCGGCCAGTGACCAGTTGGAACGGCCGCGTGCTGATCTCCGCACCCGCCGGCGCCACCCCGATGATGACGCTGGTGCCCCAGCCCTTGTGCGCGCACTCCAGCGCCTGGCGCATCACCTGGGTGTTGCCGATGCATTCGAAGGTGTAGTCGGCGCCGCCCTTGGTCAACGACACCAGGTAGGGCACCAGGTCGCCGCCGACTTCGGAGGGATTCACGAAATGGGTCATGCCGAACTTGCGCGCCATCGCCTCGCGGCCCGGATTCAGGTCCACGCCGATGATCATGTCGGCGCGCGCCAGCCGGTAGCGCTCGACCCAGGCTTCGTAAACGTCCCAACCCTGTCCCCCGGCGGCGGAGCGCAGGCGGAAGAGCCAGAGCGACTCTTCGAAGTCCTC
>JANNQY010000201.1:0-8359 GCA_031400995.1 Lysobacteraceae bacterium | reverse complement strand
CACCGGGATCGGCTGCTTGGTCACCTCGACGCCCGCGAAGATCTTGGCGGTCTCGGCAATGCCCGGCAGCTTCTCGTTGATGTCGGCCGGATTCAGATGGGTCAGGTCGAGGTGGATGTGGTCCTTCTTCGGGCCCACGCCGCGGCCTTCGCGGATTTCCAGCGTCATCGCACGCGACACCACGTCACGCGAGGCCAGGTCCTTGGCATTGGGCGCATAGCGCTCCATGAAGCGCTCGCCCGCCGAATTGCGGAGGATGCCGCCTTCGCCGCGCACGCCCTCGGTGATCAGGCAGCCGGCGCCGTAGACGCCGGTGGGATGGAACTGCACGAATTCCATGTCCTGCAGCGGCAGGCCGGCACGCAGGGCCATGCCGCCGCCGTCGCCGGTGCAGGTATGGGCCGACGTGGCGCTGAAATACGCGCGACCGTAGCCGCCGGTGGCCAGCACCGTTCCCTGGGCGCGGAAGAGATGCAGCTCACCGCTGGCCATGTCCAGCGCCAGCACGCCGCGGCAGGCGCCTTCGGAGTCCATGATCAGGTCGAGCGCGAAATATTCGATGAAGAACTCGGCCTGGTGCGCCAGCGACTGCTGGTACAGCGTGTGCAGGATGGCGTGGCCGGTGCGGTCGGCGGCGGCGCAGGTGCGCTGCGCGGTGCCCTGCCCGTAGTGCGTGGTCATGCCGCCGAAGGGGCGCTGGTAGATCTTGCCGTCTTCGGTGCGCGAGAACGGCACGCCCTGGTGCTCGAGCTCGATGATGGCCGGGATGGCCTCGCGGCACATGTATTCGATGGCGTCCTGGTCGCCCAGCCAGTCCGAGCCCTTGATGGTGTCGTAGAAGTGGAACCGCCAGTCGTCTTCGCCCATGTTGCCCAGCGCCGCGGAAATGCCGCCCTGCGCCGCCACGGTGTGCGAGCGGGTGGGAAACACCTTGCTGATGCAGGCGGTCTTCAGCCCTTTCTGAGCCAGGCCGAAGGTGGCGCGCAAACCGGCGCCGCCGGCGCCAACCACCACCATGTCGTAGGTGTGCTCGTGGATCTTGTAGGCAGGGGTCATGGCGGACTCAAGCGGAGAAAGCGATGCGGCCGATGGCCAGCAGGGAGGCCAGAGCGGCCAAGGCATAGATGAACTTGATGGCAACCTGAAGGATCCACTCCAGGGCGCCGTGCACGTAGTCCTCCACCACTACCTGCAGGCCCAGGCGGGCGTGCCAGAACAGTGCGAGCACGAAGGCCGCCAGGAGGGTGGCCGTGAACGGCTGGGCGATGGCGTCGCGCACCTGTGCGTGGTCGCTGCCGATCAGGCCGACGGCAAACACCACGAACCAAGGCGTCAGCAGCGCTAGCGCCATGGCGGTCAGGCGCTGGTTCCACCAATGGCCCGTGCCGTCCTTGGCCGAGCCCAGGCCGTTGGCCGTGGACAGCGGGTTGCGCAGGTTCATGCGCCACCCCCGCGCAGGCCCAGGTACCACAGGCCAGCCGTGATCAGCACCGACAGCGCCAGCACGGCATAGCCGCTTGCGTAGGCCTTGGAGATCTCGTAGCCGTGCCCCGCGTCCCAGACCAGGTGCCGCAGGCCGTTAAGGAAGTGGTACACCAACGCCGCGCTGAGCGCGAACAGAACCAACTTCCCAGGCAGTGACGACAGCGCCGCCGCGGCGCGCGCAAACCCATCACCCTCGCCCGCCGCCGCCATCAGCCAAGCCGCCAGCAGCAGGCTGCCCAGCGCCAAGACCACGCCGGTGACCCGGTGAACGATGGACATGAAGCTGGTGAGCTGCGGCTTGTAGACCTGCAGGTGCGGGGACAGGGGTCGTTCTTGCGTCGCCATGGGCTGCGCTCGTCTGGGAATGGATGAAGTATGGGAAACGCGATGTGTGCGCAGCGTTAGAAGTCGATGCAGCGGCCGTTCTTTTCCCAATCGCCGTAACGGGTGGGGTCCGGACCGGGACGGCCGCCGATTTCCACGGCGGCGTCGGGGGTGACGGCGGGTGCAGCCCCGGGAACTGGGCTGGGGGTGTCGGTGGGTGAGGCGGATTCGCCTATGATTTGAGGCTCGGTCGCCATAGCCGCAATGTTAAGTCCCGCCCCCATGACGTTCAAGACAAATCTGCCCCCGCGATCCTGCCCAGCGCTCCACGGCGTCAGCATTTTGGCCGTGCAGGGCCGCGATGCCGGGACATTCCTGCAGTCCCAGACCATGAATGACGCCGCGTCGCTGGCGCCCGGGCAGTGGCAATGGAATGGCTGGCTCACGCCCAAGGGCCGCGTCATCGCGCTGTTCCAGCTGCTGCGCGTGTCCGCGGAGCGCTGGCTGCTGGTGTTGCCGGATTTTCCTGCGGCTGAACTCCAGCCGCTGCTGCAGCGGTTCGTGTTCCGCAGCCAGCTTCAGCTGTTATCGGCTTCGGGCTTGACGGCCGCGGCCGGTCCGGTGGCCGACGGGGCGGTTTTGCGGCAATGGTCCGGCAGCGAGGAGGACGGCATGGCCCTGCTGCTGGCCGATCCATCGCCCCCGCGCAGCCTGTGGCTGTTGCCGGACGGGCATCCGGCCCTGGCCCCGCCCAATCCCGCCGTCGATCGGGACTGGTTCGCCGCCGATCTGGCGGCCGGGGTGCCGCGCCTGCCGGTCGAAGGGCGTGAAGCCTGGACGCCGCAAATGCTTTCGCTCGAACGCCTACACGCGTTCAGCCTCAAGAAAGGCTGCTATCCCGGGCAGGAAATCGTCGCCCGGACTCATTACCTTGGCCAAGCCAAACGCGGTCTGACCCGGCTGGACGGCACGGGCCTGCGGCCGGGCGCCACCGTGGAGGCCCAGGGAGTGGCCGCCGGAACGGCGGTATGCGCCACCGCGGACGGCCGCGAGGCGCTGGCGGTTTTGGCGCTGGAGGCCCTGGAGCCCTGGGTTGTCGGTGGCCTGCCCTGCCAGCGCCTGCCGCTGCCCGCGATACCTTCAAAACCCGCCTGAGAACTGGTTCACAATTCGCGCCAGCGCGGTATGTCTGGTAAAACGCCGGTAATAAAGAGGATCACACCATGAATCGCAATGCGGGCCTTCTGGCCATGTTTTTCAGCCTGTTCGCGGCGCAATCCTGGGCGGCGGAATACACCCTGGCGGTGGAGCCCAATTACCCGCCGGCGCAGGCCGAGCAGGTCTACAAGCCGCTGCTGGACTACCTGTCCAAGAGCACCGGCCACACCTTCAAGCTCAAGCCCGCGACCAACTACCATGTCTACTGGCGCGACCTGCGTTCGGGCTCCAAGACCGATTTCGCGTTCGAAGAAGCCCATTTCACCGACTACCGCATCGAACGTCTGGGCTTCACGCCGCTGGTGCGCGTTGCCGAGCCCACCAGCTACTCGCTGCTGGCCGACGCCACGGTGGCCGAAGGCGGCACCACCGGCCTGATCGGCTACCGCGTGGTCAGCATGCCGGCGCCGAGCATGGGCTACCTGCTGCTGGGTGAGATCTACAAGAATCCCATCGCCCAGCCGGAGATCCTGTCGGTGGCCGCCAACTGGCGCGACGGCGTCGAGATGATCTTCTCGCAGGAAACCGAGGCCGCGATGGTGCCCAACTACATCGCCGACCCCTACAGCTCCAACCTCACCGTCGTCTCCAAGTCGCCCGAGTACACCGGACGCGCCCTGAGCGCCGGCGGCACCGTGCCTGCCGATGTGCGCAAGGCGGTGACCGCGGCCATGCTCAAGCTGCACCAGGATGACGCGCTGTATGAAGTGCTGGTGGAGCTGGGCGCCAGCCAGTTCGTTGAGACCAATGCCGCCGAGTACAAGGGCAGCGAGCGCCTGCTGCGCGGCGTCTTCGGCTACAAGGCCAAGCCGGGCACGGCAGCCCCGGTGGCGGCGCCGGTTGACGAGGAAGCGGAAGTCACCGGCGGCATAGAAGTGAGCGCCGACGGCGGCTGAGCGCCGCCCGGAAACCGTCAATCGGTTTCGAAGTGGATCAGATTCTCGCCGTTCACCGCGTGGGTCTGGCCCAGGCTCAGGGTGCCGGTCTTGCGCAGGTGCACCTCGTCGCGGTGGACCTTCAGCTCGTCGTCTTCACCGATGCGCACGTAGGTGCCGTTGGTGGACCGGTCAGACAACATGAAGTGGCCGCGCTTGAATTCCACGGTCACATGGGTGCGGCTGACCCAGTCGGCTTCGATTACCAGCTGATTGCCGGGTTCCCGGCCAATATTGAACGGTTGTGAATCCGGGCCAAGTTCCAGCAACTTGCCCCGGTGTCGCAGGCGCAGCTGGCTGCCGCTGCCGCCGCCATCCCCCAGGCGGATGGCGCTTTGCACCAGGGTCATGCCCGAGCTGTCCTCCTGCCACACCAGGTCCACGATCTCGATGGGCAGTAGTTTTCCGCTGACGCGCGCCTTACCCAGGCTGCGCGCCTCGGGCACCTTGCCTGCCAGGCTGTCGTAGGTGACGGCGGTGGTCACCACCTGTTCGCGCTTGGCAAGCGAGGCCATGCGTGCCGCGGTGTTCACGGCATCGCCGTAGACGTCGCCGTCTTCCTCCTCCAGCGCGTCGCCGTGGTGCAGGCCAATGCGCACCGCCAGGCTGTCGCGCACGAAGTTGATGTCGTGGCCCATGCGTCGCTGCATGTCGCAAGCCGCCAGCACGCCGTTGAGCGCGCCGGGAAAGGTGCACATGATCTCGTCGCCGATGGTCTTGATTACGCGGCCACCGTGCTGCCGGCAGACCTGCGTGAGCGCATCGAGCACGGCGGCGATCAGCCGGCGGGCCTCGACATCGCCCTTGGTTTCGAACAGCCGCGTGCTGCCGCTGACGTCGGCGAACAGGATGGTCTGGGGCCGGGATGGGGTCATGCGCGCAGTCTAGGGGACGACGGCGGCGCCGTCATGCATGCCCGTTTACAACGGGATCAGGCCAGTTTCGCGGCCATCGCGACGATGTCAGCCTCGCTGGGAATCACCAGGAACGCTGCGCCTGCCAGCGGCGTGTAGGTGTCCTCGCCCACCACCCGGCGCAGCGGCTTGGCACCCAGCCCGGCCTCCACCACGGCGGTGATGATGCCCTCGCCCACGCCGGCCGAGCGCCGGCCTTCGTCCACCACCAGGATGCGGTCGCAGTCACCGGCGTGCCGGGCGATGGCTTCGGCGTTGAGCGGCTGCAGCCAGCGCAAATCCACCACGCGCACTTTCCAGCCGTGGTTCTTCTCGATGTCGCGGGCGGCGCGCAGGCTCATCGGCAGGCCATTGCCGAAGCTGAAGATCACCAGGTCGCGCGCTTCTGGGAAGTAGACTCGCTCCTGCCCCAGCACCATGGCTTGCTCTACGGGTGGGTAGGCGGTCAACCATCGGCCATCGCCGGGTTCGTGCAGGTCCTTGGTCATGTACAGCGCGATCGGCTCCAGGAAAGCGCAGACGCGGCCGTCCACCTTGGCCAGCGCCATCATCGTGCGCAGCATGGTGGCGGCATCATCGCCGCGGCTGGGGCAGCCCACTACCAGGCCCGGGATGTCGCGCAGCGCGGTGATGGAATTGTCGTTGTGGAAATGGCCGCCAAAGCCGCGCTGGTAGCCCAGCGACGCGATCCGCATCACCATCGGGTTGCGGTACTGGCCATTGCTGAAGAACTGCAGGCTGCAGGCCTCGCCGCGGATCTGGTCGCAGGCGTTGTGGAAATACGCCAGGTACTGGATCTCGGGCAACGGCAGCATGCCCAGGTTGGAGTAGCCCTGCGCGAGACCCAGGATCATGGTTTCGTCGAGCAGGGTGTTGAACACGCGGCCGTTCTTGAACGCCTTGTGCAGGCCCTTGGTGACGGTGTACACGCCGCCCTTCTGCGCCACGTCTTCGCCAAACAGCAGCGACTCCGGGTACTTGCAGAACAGGTCATGCAGCGCGCTGTTGATCTGGATGGCCAGGTGCTTGGGGGGCTGGTTCTCCGGTAGCTTGGCCTCGCTGCCGAATACGGCCAGGCGTTTTTCGGAATAGTCGCTGCGCGCGGCTTCTGCCGACACTTTGTCCGGGGTGTATGGGGCCAAGGGCCGCATCACTTCAGCCAGATCGGTCAGCTTGGGCAGGCGGTCCGCGTGCTCGGCGGCGGCAAAGCAGCGACGACGCGTCGCCTCATACTGGGCCAGCAGGGTCTCAGCCGTATGCAGGCCCGACTCGAGCGCGATCTGCGCCGTCCTGAGCAAGGGGTCGCTGGCCTCCACCGCCATCAGCTCTTCGAAACTGCGCCACTCGATTTCAAAGTCGGTGCCGGCGTGGCCCATGATGCGGGTGGTCTGCAGGTGCAGGAACGTAGGCCGGCGGGTGCTGCGGCAGTGCTCCACCGCCGCTTGCACCTGGCCATAGCCGGCGGCGATATCCAGCCCGTCGGCGGCAAAATAATCCAGCCCGCGGCGGTCGCGGAAGGCATTGGCAATCCAGCCGCCGGGCGTCTTCACCGAGATGCCGATGCCATTGTCTTCGCAGACGAACAGGATGGGCGCCGGCAGTTTCTGATAGGCCGTCCACTGCGCGGTGTTGAAGGCTGTCTGGGCGCTGGCATGGTTGCTGGAAGCATCGCCAAACGAGCAGATGGCGATGGAATCAGCCGGGATTGGCAGCGTGTGGCCGATGCGGCGGCCTTGCTCGATGGCGATCGCGGTCCCGAGCGCCTTGGGCAAATGCGAGGCGATGGTGGACGTTTGCGGCAGCACCCACAGCGGCTTGCTGCCCCACACCTTGTGGCGGCCGCCTGAGATGGGATCCTCGGCGCTGGCGGCGAAGCTGAGCGCGGAATCCATGATCGGATCCATGCCCGGCAGCTTGCGGAAGCGCTCTGCCATGAACGCGCCGGACCGGTAGTGCAGGAACGCCGGATCGGTGTGGCGGGCCAGGCGCGCCACCATGGCATTGCCCTCGTGGCCCGAGGAGCCGATGGTGTAGAAAACCTTCTGCTGCACGCGCAGCACCCGCGCCATCAGGTCCAGATGTCGCGACGCCAGCTGCGAATCGAGCAGCGCCAGGAAATCAGCGGCCGTGCAGGCGCTGCCTTCCAGCACGGGCTCGTGCGGCGCCGGACGCGGCTGCGGACGTCCCGACCAGTTCGCGACGAACTCGGTGAAGTTTTCGTCGCAGATCCTGGCGCGGTTGACGTCCTTGTGGCGTGCGGGAATCAGCGGAGCGGCGGCGGCCATCGGGATTCCTAGCTCAGAACGCGCTGATGCCGGTCACTTCGCGCCCGATCACCAGCTGGTGCACGGTCTCGGTGCCCTCGTAGGTGATCACCGATTCGAGGTTCAACATGTGGCGGATCGGGCAATACTCCGTCGTGATGCCGCTGCCGCCGAGGATGTCGCGCGCCTCGCGCGCGATGTCGATCGCCATCCGGATGTTGTTCCACTTGGCCAACGAAACCTGGGTCGGCTGCATGCGGCCCTCGTCCTTGAGCCGACCCAGCTGCAGCGACAGCAGCTGCGCGAGCGTGATCCGCCGCGCCATCTCCGCGAGCTTGATCTGCACCGCCTGGGTGGCCGCGATCGGACGGTTGAACAGGATTCGCGTCTTCGCGTACTCGTTGGCTTCCTTCAGGCACGCGATGGCGGCACCAATCGGTCCCCAGGTGATGCCGTAGCGCGCCTGCGTCAGGCAGCCCAGCGGCCCCTTGAGGCCCTTGACGTTGGGCAGGCGCTGGCTATCGGGCACGCGCACGCCGTCGAAGAACAGCGCGCTGGTGACCGAAGCGCGCAGGCTCATCTTGCGGTGGATTTCCTGCGCCTTGAAGCCCGGCGTGTCGGTCGGCACGATGAATCCCTGGATGCCATCCTCGGTCATCGCCCACACGATCGCGATGTGGGCCAGATTGCCGTTGGTGATCCACATCTTGGAGCCATTGATGACCCAGTCGCCGCCATCGCGCTTGGCGTGGGTCTTCATGTTGGCCGGGTCCGAACCACCGTGCGGCTCGGTCAGGCCGAAGCAGCCGATGATCTCGCCGGCGGCCATGCCGGGCAGGTACTGCTGGCGCTGATCTTCGCTGCCGTAGGCGAAGATCGGATACATGCACAGCGAGCTCTGCACCGACACGAAGCTGCGCAGGCCGGAATCTCCGCGTTCGAGTTCGAGGCAGATCAGGCCGTAGCTGACCGCATTCAATCCGGCGCAGCCGTACTCGGTCGGCAGCGAGGAGCCGAGCAGGCCGAGTGCGGCGATTTCCGGCACCAGTTCGCGCGGGAATCGACCCTGGTCGAAGCAGTCGCCAATGATCGGCAGCACACGCTCATCGGTGAAGCGCGCGACGGTGTCCTGCACCATGCGCTCCTCGTCGGTGCAGAGCTCGCTGTGCATGTACCCGATCTTCGCCTACGGCAGCGAAGATCAGCGCCAGCAGTACCT
>JANNQY010000200.1:0-1823 GCA_031400995.1 Lysobacteraceae bacterium | reverse complement strand
GCGCCTCGCCCAAGGCGGCTTCGAACGCCGCAAGTGCGCCGGCGCGGTCGCCCGCACGGAAGCGTTCGGCCACGGGGCTGGCCAGCAGTGCTTCGAAAAAGCGCCGCCGCTCGCCCAACCGCGGGTGCCGCACGCGGATGCGGCGGCGCTCGGCCAGCAGGAGCGCCGCGAGTTCGCCGAGAGACTCATCCAGCTCCGCCTCGAGTTTTTCGCGCAGGTGTCGCGCCAGCATGGGCGCGCCGCCGCCGCTGGAAATGGCGATCTGCAGCGGCCCGCGCTCGATCCGCGCCGGCGACTGGTAGCTCGACAGCGCCAGGTCGTCCACTACGTTGGCCCAGATGCGACGCGCTTCGGCCTCGGCCGCCACGGACTGGTTCACCTGCGCGTCGTCGGTAGCCGCCACCACCAGCCAGGCACCGTCCAGCCAATCGGGCTTGAAGGCCCCGTCCAGGTGTTCAATGCGCCCCGCGACCAGCAGTTCCAACAGCGAAGGCTCCAGCCGCGGAGCGCCCACCACCACCCGTGCGCCGGCCGCGAGCAGCGGCTCGAGCTTGCGCCGCGCCACCGCGCCGCCGCCCACCAGCAGCACGCGGCGCCCGCGCAGGTCGGCGAACAGGGGGAACAGCGGGGCAGGTGCGGCATCCATGGCGTTGACCGTAGGCCGCCCCGGACGCCGGCGGAAATGACCAGCCGCCCCCTGCATATGCCATCCGGTTATTTGAGCCGTATGGACGCCATCCGGGCCGCCGGGTTACGGTCACTGAACGCTTTGGGCGCCGCGCGCCTCCCGGACACCATGACCCTCACCCAGTTGCGCTACCTGGTGGCCATTGCCGACTCGGGCCTGAACATCACCCTGGCCGCCGAGCGCGTGCACGCCACCCAGCCCGGCCTGTCCAAGCAGCTCAAGCAGCTGGAGGACGAGCTGGGCTTCCTGCTGTTCCAGCGAAAGGGCCGCAGCCTCGAAGCCATCACCCCGGCCGGCAAAGACGTGCTGGCCCACGCCCGCCGCATGCTGGCCGAAGCCGGCAACATCCGCGCCTACGCTGCCAACGAGCGCGGTGAGACCCAGGGTCGCCTGACCCTGGTCACCACGCACACCCAGGCGCGCTTCGTGCTGCCGCCGGCCATCGCCGCGCTGGCCCGCAAATTTCCCGACGTCAGCATCCACCTGCAGCCCGCCTCCGAAGGCGAGGTTCTCGCACAGTTGGCGGGGGGCTTGGCTGATTTCGCCGTGGTGAGCACGGCAGGCGAAATCCCCACCGGCGGCCTGGCCGTTCCCCTCTACCGCTGGCGCCGCGTGGTGCTGGTGCGCGCCGAACACGCCCTGGCCGCGCTCGGCCGCGCACCCACCCTGGCCGAACTCGCGCCGCTGCCGCTGGTGAGCTACGAGTCCACCAACAAGCCCGAATCTTCCCTGCGCCGCGCCTTCGCCGCCGCCGGCTTGGAGCCGCAGATTGCCATGACCGCCCGCGACGCCGACCTGGTGAAAACCTACGTGCGTGCCGGCCTGGGCGTGGGCGTGCTGGCCGAAATGGCGGTGAGCGCGCGCGAAGACACCGACCTGCGCGCGCTGCCTGCCCCCGCCGCAATCCCCGAGTGCATCAGCTGGGCCGTGCTGCCCCGCGAGCGCGTGTTGCGCGACTATTCTCTGGAGCTGCTGCTGGCCTTGGCGCCGCAGCTTGATCGCAGCGACCTCAAGCGCGCGGTAGCCGGGCACGATTCCCCGGTGTGGCCGCATCCGCCTACGTGGGTGGAGCTTAGCCAAGCCATAACCAACTAACACTTCTGTGGGAGGGACTTCAGTCCCGATGCCCATCGCC
>JANNQY010000199.1:0-2382 GCA_031400995.1 Lysobacteraceae bacterium | reverse complement strand
CGGTGCCCACGCGCTTGTCCACCCGGATGGGCACGTAGGCCACGGGGTAGGCGCTGCGGAAGAAGGCCATGGTGCTGGTGGTGGGGTAACTGAAGCCATTGGGCAGCAGGTGCAGGAACTCGCGGAACTTGTCGGCGCGTACGGCGCGAAAGCCGGAGGTGAGGTCCTGCACCTCGTGGCCGGTCATCCAACTGGCCAGGCGGTTGTAGAAGCGGTTGGCCAAGCCGCGGCCCAGGTTGGCCTGGCCGCTGCCATCGCGGGCACCCACCGCCATGTCATATCCGGCCTCGATGCGGGCCAACAGCAGGGCGATGTGGGCCGGGTCGTGCTGGCCATCGGCATCCATGAACACCAGCAGCTCGCCCGACGCCGCCCGGGTTCCCCGCTTGATGGCCGCGCCGTTGCCCATGGAGTAGGGTGAAGACAACACCTTCGCCCCCAACCCGGCCGCCACGGCGGCGGTGTCGTCCGTGGACCCGTCGTCCACCACGATCAGCTCGGCCTCGGGCAGGCAGATCCGCAGAGCCGGCAGTGTCCGGCGCAGGCCCTCGGCCTCGTTTTTGGCAGGCAACACCACACTCACCCTCATGGCCAGCCCCTAATGTCCCCAGCCGCAAGCTTACTGCATCAAAGCGCCCTCCTGACTGGAAGAAAGTGCCGCAACAGGCTGGCCAGACGGCATTTTTCGGGTACAGTTGGGGTGTACGTGCAGCTCTGGGGAGCTCAGTGAACGCCAACGCCACCGCCAACCTGGTCGGCATCACCGGCATTGCCCGGCGCTTGGTGCTGGACGGCGCCCTAGGCGAAGCCGATGCCCGCAAGGCACTGGACGAGTCCAGCAAGCTCAAGCGTCCGGTCCATCTGTACCTACTTGAGAAGAAACTGGTCACCTCGGCCCACGTGGCCGGCGCCAATGCGGTCGAGTTCGGCATGCCGCTGTTCGACGCCACCGCGCTGGACCTGAACCAGGCGGCCACCAAGCTCATCAGCGAGGAGCTGATCAACAAGCACCAGGCCCTGCCGCTGTTCAAGCGCGGCAACCGGCTATTCGTGGGCATGTCCGACCCCACCAACACCCGCGCCCTGGACGAGATCAAGTTCGCCGCCAACCTCACGGTGGAACCGATCCTGGTTGACGAGGAAAAGCTGCGCAAGATCATCGAACTGGCCCTAACTGCAGGCGACAGCATGGGTGATGCCATGGCTGACGACGAGGGCCTGGAAAACCTCGAGTCCACCAGCGGCGACGACGACACCTCCGACAACCTAGCCGACAACAAGGGCGGCGACGACACCCCGGTGGTGCGCTTCGTCAACAAGGTGCTGCTGGACGCCATCAAGCGCGGCGCCTCGGACATCCACTTCGAGCCCTACGAAACCGAATTCCGGGTGCGACTGCGCATGGACGGCATCCTGCGCGGCGTGGCCAAGGCCCCGGTGAAGCTGCACCCGCGCATCACCGCGCGCCTGAAGGTGATGGCGCAGCTGGACATCGCCGAGCGCCGGCTGCCGCAGGACGGCCGCATCAAGCTCAACATCTCCAAGACCAAGCAGATGGACTTCCGCGTCTCCACCTGCCCCACGCTTTTCGGTGAAAAGGTGGTGCTGCGCCTGCTGGACGGCAGCGCGGCGAAGCTGGGCATCGACAAGTTGGGCTACGAAGAAGACCAGAAGCAGCTTTACTTGGACGCGCTAGCCAAACCCTACGGGATGATCCTGGTCACCGGTCCCACCGGCTCGGGCAAGACGGTGTCCCTGTACACCGGCCTAAACATCCTCAACACCGAGGAGCGCAACATCTCCACCGCCGAGGACCCGGTCGAAATCCGGGTGCCGGGCATCAACCAGGTGCAGATGAACGTGAAGAAGGGCATGACCTTCGCCGCGGCCCTGCGCAGCTTCCTGCGCCAGGACCCGGACGTGATCATGGTGGGCGAGATCCGCGACCTTGAAACCGCGGAAATCGCGATCAAGGCCGCACAGACCGGCCACTTGGTACTCTCCACCCTGCACACCAACGACGCCCCGCAAACGGTGTCGCGCCTGATGAACATGGGCATCGCGCCCTACAACATCACCTCGTCGGTCACCATCATCATCGCCCAGCGTCTAGCGCGCCGACTGCACGACGACTGCAAGCGGCCCATCAGCCTGCCCGAGAACGCGCTGCTGGCCGAAGGCTATACGCTGGACGAGATCAAGACCGGCTTCACCCTGTACGAACCGGTGGGCTGCGACGACTGCAACGACGGCTACAAGGGCCGCCTGGGCATCTACCAGGTAATGCCCATGGCCGAGAACATCCAGACCATCATCCTGGAGGGCGGCAACGCCCTGCAGATTGCCCAAGCGGCAACCGCGGCCGGCGTGCGCGACCTGCGC
>JANNQY010000198.1:0-10230 GCA_031400995.1 Lysobacteraceae bacterium | reverse complement strand
GGATTCGCGGATCCCAGGGCACGGCCAGCAGCACCAGCGACTCATTGGCCGCCAGCACGGTGTTTTCCAGGTCGCTGGCGCTGATCTTGTCCCAGCCATAGCCATGGCCCGGGCCCAGCAGCGCGTCCATCAGCGCCGGGATATCGGCCACGTCACGACCGTCCAACTGCAGCTGCACGTCGCGCACCAGGGCCGGACCCAGGCCCTTGTTGCGCGCCTCCAGGGCAAAGCCCTGTCCCGAAAACGCCGGGCCGGCCGTGACATGCGGCCAAACCATGGCCCGTTCCTGGTTGCGCTGCACGCCCACCTGCATCAACGAAGACAGCATCGCCAGGCCGCTCACCGCCAAGGCGGCCAGCGCGATCCAGAATTCGGGGTCGCGCTTGCGACGCGGCGGCGTGGGCAGTTCTTCGGCGGGCAGGTTCATTGCGCTCCACCCTAGCGCAAGGCACCGCGGCCGGGCCAGCAGGGCCGCAGTTACTCTTGTGACGCGCGGTTCGCGCTCCCATCTGATATGCCAGTGTCCCTGCCCGTACGCCGGAGAGTCCCCATGCGTTTTCTGCCCGCCGCTGCTTGCTTGTTGCTCGCCGCTGCCGCCGGGGCGGGCGCCAGCCGCTGGCTGTCCGCGCCGGTGGCCCAGCCCGTCGCCAGCGCCCAGGCACCCAGCCGCGCCGAGGCGGTAATGGAATCTGCTGCCGCCGTGGCGCTGCCAGCCGCCGTCCAAGCCGCGCTGCCGGCGCCAGCGGGCAGCCCGCTGATGCCGTCACTCGCTCCGATGCTCGAGGGCGTCACCCCTGCGGTGGTGAACATCTACACGCGGCAAGTGGTGCGGGTGCGCAACCCGCTGCAGGATCTGCTGGGCCGCGGTGGCATGCCCCAACAGCGGCTGGAGCAGTCGCTGGGCTCGGGCGTGATCGTGGACGCCGAGCGCGGCCTGGTGCTCACCAACTACCACGTCATCGAGAACGCCGACGAGGTCTCGGTGACCCTGGCCGACGGCCGCACCCAGGATGCCGAGCTGGTAGGCGCCGACCCCGACACCGACGTGGCCGTGATTCGTATTCCCGCCGACAAACTCACCGCACTGAACCTGGCCGATTCCAGCGAGCTGCGGGTAGGCGATTTCGTGGTGGCCGTGGGTAACCCGTTCGGCTTGGGCCAGACCGTCACCAGCGGCATCGTCTCGGCGGTGGGCCGCAGCGGGCTGCAGGGTTTGGGCTACCAGGATTTCATCCAGACCGACGCGTCCATCAACCCGGGCAACTCCGGCGGTGCGCTGGTGAACCTGCGCGGCGAGCTGGTGGGCATCAACACCGCCAGCTTCAATCCGCGCGGCAGCGGCGCCGGCAATATCGGCCTGGGCTTCGCCATTCCGGCCAACCTGGCGCGCGAAGTGATGCGCCAGCTGATGGCCTACGGCGAAGTCCGGCGCGGCACCCTGGGCTTGGACAGCGAAGACATCAGCGACTTCGCGGCGCAGCAGTTGGGCCTGGCCAAGGACCAGCGCGGTGCGCTGGTGGCGCGGGTTTACCGCGGCTCGCCGGCGGAAGCGGCGGGCGTGCGCCCCGGCGATGTCATCACGGCGGCCGACGGCGAACGCGTGGACGGCGCCCAGGCGCTGCGCAATCTCGAAGGCTTGCTGCCGGTAGACCAGCCGGTGCAGCTGCAGTTGCTGCGCGCCGGCCAGCCGCTGAACCTGCAGGCGGTGCTGCGGGCGCAGGCCAAGGAAGTGGACGGCGGCAAGATAGACCCGCGCCTGCAGGGCGCCATCGTGGTGGAACTGCCTGAACGGTTCCGCCAGCAGGGACTGTTTGGCGTGGTGGCCAGCAAGGTGGCGCCGGGCAGCCGCGCGGCGGCCAGCGGGCTTCGCGCCGGCGACCGCATCGGCCAGATCAACCGTCAGAACGTGACCGACCTGGCGGCCTTCCGCGGAGCGCTGGCAGCCCCGCCGCGCGAACTGGTGCTCAGCGTCGCCCGCGGCAACCGCTTCGGCTATCTGGTGATGCAGTAGGCCCGGCGCCGGCGTGCGGCGACGGTGTAAGGTAACGGCCTGAACCATGCGGGAGCCCTGCCATGAATCGTTCCAAGACCCAAGACGACAGCCACCTCGACAGCGCCAGGGAAAACCTCGGCGAAGCGCGCGATGCCTTGGCCTCGGGCGTGTCCGATGCGCTGGATGCCGGTGCCGCCGCCGCCCGCGAAGCCAAGGCCGAGCTCGACGAGAAACTGCAGGGATTGCTCGACCAGGGCAAGGCCATGCTGGGCCAGGCCGAAGACCTGATTCGCAGCAAACCGCTGGCGTCATTCGGCGTCGCCTTCGCCGCCGGCTACTTGGTGGCCGCGCTCACCCGCCGCAAGTAAGCACCCCGCCGTGAGCGAGCAGGTCACGCCGCCCGAGGCCGGCAAGCTGGGCGAAGACGCGCAGGCGGTGCTCGATGCCGCCCGCGCCACGGCCGGCGCCTACGTCGGCACGCTGCACACGCTGCGCCGCCTGGTCGCTGCCGAAGTGGGCCTGGCGCGCGAGGCGCTGGTGCAGGCGCTGGTGTACCTGATGGTGGCCACCGTGATGCTGGGCACCGCGTACCTGCTGCTCACCGCGCTGCTGGTCAGCGGCCTGCGCGCGCTGGGCGCGCCGTGGCCTCTGGCCATCTTCATTCCGCTGGCGACGAGCGTGGGCGTGGCTGTTTTTGGCCTGCTCCGGGCCCGCGCCGCGCTGAAGTTCACCGACTTCGAGGCGACGCGGCGCGAGCTCAAGCGTGGCTTCGGCATCGAACTGGATCCGGGTGAGTCGCCATGAGCCTGGCCGACAAGGTCGCGGCCGTGGCGCGCTGCGAAGCGCAGTGCCTGCAGCAGCGTGAAACTGCCAACGCCTCGCTGCGACACCTCGAATCGGAGTTCAAGCGCAGCGCCACTCCGATGCGCATCGTCCTCTCCGGCTTCAGCCTCGGGGTTGCCACCGGCGTCGGGGTGCCGGGGACCGGGGCGCTGGGCGCGGCCGGGGGTCGTTTCGTCACCGGCCCGCTGTTCTCGATGGTGCTTGAGTCGGTGCTGCCGGGCCTGCTCGCCGGGTTCACTGCCGCAGCCACGGTGGAAGCCGAGGACGCGGACACGCCAACCGATCCGGACGCCGCCTGACGCAGCGGACACCACGCCCGCGCTATGCTTCTGAAGTGAATCCCACCCCGCTTGCCCTCAGTCTCGATCTGGACGACACCCTGTGGCCGATCTGGCCCTCCATCGAGCGCGCCGAACAGGCGCTCGATGCCTTCCTGCGCGAACACTGCCCGCGCACCGCACAGCGCTATCCGGTGCACAAGATGCGCCGGCTGCGCGAGAAGATCGCACTCCAGCATCCGCAATACGCCCACGATTTCACCCACCAGCGCAAGCTGTCGCTGCTGCACGCGCTCAACGAATGCGGTGACGGCGAGCAGCACGCGGAAGCGGCCTTCGAGAGCTTCCACGTCGCCCGCAACCAAGTGGATTTCTATCCCGACGTGATGCCGGCGCTGGCGCGGCTGTCGGCCCGGCTGCCGCTGGCCGCACTCACCAACGGCAATGCCGACCTCGGCCGCATCGGCATCCAGGGCCATTTCCAGGTGTTCGTCAGCGCCCGTGAACACGGCCACGCCAAGCCCGATACGCCCATTTTCATGGCGACTTGCGCGCGCCTGGGGCTGGCGCCGGCCCAGGTACTGCACATCGGCGACGACCCGCTGCTGGACGTGGTGGGCGCGCGCCGCGCCGGCATGCCCAGCTGCTGGATCAACCGCAAGAAGGAGCGCTGGCCGGTGGACCTGCCGCGCCCCGACCTCGAATTCGCTACGCTGGCTGGGGTGGCGGATTGGTTGGATCAGCTCCCCGCCGCCCCTTCAGTTCGTGCCCCGGAGTCGCCATGAGTTTGCCGCCCTGCTTCGCCAGCCCCGACAGCGCCGACGGCACCCTGCCGCTGGTGCTGGTGGACCGCGCCACGCTGCCGGCTTGGCGCGAGCGCCAGCCGGCCGCGGTGCAGGCCTGGCTGCAGGCGCATGGCTTCAGCGCCCAACCCGGTGCACCGCTGCTGGTGCCCGCCGCCGACGGCACACCGGACTACGCCCTGGCCGCCATCAGCGACCCGCAGGATCCGCTGGCGCTGGCCCACCTGCCCAGCCTGCTGCCGCCTGGCAACTATCGTATTTCGCCAACCTCGCCGGCCGCTGTCGAGGCTGGCAGCGCGCTGCTGGGGTGGGGATTGGGCGCTTATCGCTTCGATCGTTATCTCAAGACGGGCCGTGCGCCGGCGCGGCTGGTGCTGGAGCCCGCGCAGGCCGAAGCCTCCGAGGCGTATGCCTTGCTCAAGGCCAGCACCCTCGTGCGCGACCTCATCAACACCCCCACCGAGCACATGGGTCCGGACGAAATCGAAGCCACCGCCGCGCGCCTCGCGCAGGCCTATGGCGGCAAGCTCACCGTGGTGACCGGCGAGGCGCTGCTTGCTCAGAACTTCCCGGCTATCCACGCCGTGGGCCGCGCCAGCCACCGAGCACCGCGGCTGGTGGAAATCCGCTGGGGCAACCCGGCGCACCCGGCGCTGGCCATCGTCGGCAAGGGCGTGTGCTTCGACACCGGCGGCCTGGACATCAAGCCGGCCGACGGCATGCGCAACATGAAAAAAGACATGGGCGGCGCCGCGCACGCGCTGGGCCTGGCGCAGCTGGTGATGGGCCTGCAGCTTCCCGTGTACCTGCAGCTGCTGGTGCCGGCGGTGGAGAATGCCATCGGCCCGAACGCGTTTCGCCCCGGCGAAGTGCTGGCCACGCGCCAGGGCCTGAGCGTGGAAGTCGACAACACCGACGCCGAGGGGCGGCTGGTGCTGTGCGACGCGCTCACGTACGCGGCGGAAGCCAAGCCCGGCCTGATCTTGGATTTCGCCACGCTCACCGGCGCCGCGCGCGTGGCGCTGGGTCCCGACCTGCCGGCGCTGTTCGCCAATGACGATGCGCTGGCCGCCGACTACCTCGCAGCCGGCGAGCGCACGCGCGACCCGCTGTGGCGCATGCCGCTGTGGCGGCCGTACTTGAGCTACCTGAAGTCGGGCATCGCCGACCTCGCCAATTCCGGCGCCTCGCGCATGGCCGGCTGCGTCACCGCCGCGCTGTACCTGGAGCGTTTCGTGCCCGAGGGCCAGCCCTGGGCGCACGTGGACGTGTATTCCTGGAACGACAGCGACCGCCCCGGCAAGCCCGCGGGCGGCGAAGCCCAGGGCCTGCGTGCGGCCTGGGCCCTGCTCAAAGCCCGCTACCCCAAGTCATGACAATCGGCAGGATGACCCTGCCCTGCCATCGGCTCACAATGCCCTGACCCCCGCCGACGCAGACTGCGCCGGCCTCGTTTTGGAGCCACCCATGGATTCCTCGCAAGACCTGCTCAAGCAGCTGCACATCGATCGCCGCCCGGGCGCGAAGAAGCGCCGCGCCTGGTGGCTGCTGCCGCTGGCCGTGGTCGTGGTGTTGGCCATCGGCGCCACGCTACTGATGTCCATGCGACCCACCGCCGTGGAGACCGCGGTGGCGCGCGCCGCGGCTGAGCTGGGCACGGCCTCGGTGCTCGACGCTTCGGGCTACATCACCGCCCGACGCATCGCCACGGTGTCCTCCAAGATCACGGGGAAGGTGCTGGAAGTGCTGATCGAAGAAGGCCAGCGCGTGAAGGAAGGCGAAGTGCTGGCCTACTTGGACCCGGCCGATGCAGAGGCCCAGCGCGACCTGGCCGGCGCCCAGGTGGCTTCGACGCAGTCGCAGCTGGCTGAAGCCCAGGCCCAGCTCACGCTGGCCGACCAGACCCTCAAGCGCCAGCGTGAACTGGCCGCGGCCAAGCTGGTGTCGGCGTCATCGCTGGATGCCGCCGTGGCCGATCGCGCATCACGCGCGGCGCGGTTGGTCAGCCTGCAGCGCGCCGTGGAAGTGGCGCAGGACCAGCTGGCCATCGCGGCACTGAGCGTGGACAACACGGTCATCCGCGCGCCCTTCGCCGGCGTCATCGTCGCCAAGGCCGCGCAGCCGGGCGAAATGATTTCGCCCATCAGCGCCGGCGGTGGCTCCATCCGCACCGGCATCGGCACCTTGGTGGACATGGAATCGCTGGAAGTGCAGGTGGACGTGAACGAAGCCTACATCGGCCGGGTCACGCCCCAGATGCCGGTGGAAGCGGTGCTCAACGCCTACCCGGACTGGAAGATCCCCGCCGAAGTCATCGCCATCGTGCCCACCGCCGACCGCAGCAAGGCCACGGTGAAAGTGCGCATCGCGCTCAAGTCCAAGGACCCGCGGATCGTGCCTGACATGGGCGTGCGGGTGAGCTTCCTGGATGAAACCAAGCCCGACGCGCCGCCGCCGGCTGGCGCCTTCGTGCCCGAGCGCGCGGTGGTGACCGCAGACGGCGCCTCGCACGTGTTCACCGTCACCGACGGTCGCACCACGCGCGTGGCGGTGACCCTGGGCGAGAAGCGCGACACCGACCAGCAGGTGCTCACCGGCCTGAAGGGCGGCGAGACCGTGGTGCTGTCGCCGCCCGAGGGCTTGGGCGACGGCGACCGGGTCGCCACGAAGTAAGGGCCGGCCATGTCTTCGCCCCTGGTGGAAATCCGCGGCCTTACCAAGGCCTACGTGCGCGGCAAGCAGCGGGTGGAAGTGCTGCACGGCATCAACCTGGATATCCCGCGCGGCGATTTCGTTGCGCTGATGGGTCCGTCGGGGTCGGGCAAGACCACCCTGCTCAATCTGATCGGTGGGCTGGATTCGCCCACTGGCGGCGTGCTCACCGTGGAAGGCCAGCGCATCGACGACCTGGGCAGCGACGAACTCGCGGCTTGGCGCGCCAGCACCGTCGGCTTCATCTTCCAGAGCTACAACCTGATGCCGGTACTCACCGCGCAGAAGAACGTGGAGCTGCCGCTGCTGCTGGCCGACATGAGCGCCAGCGAGCGGGCGCGCCGCGCCAGCGTGGCGCTGAAACTGGTGGGCCTGGACGACCGCGCCAAGCACAAGCCCAACGAGCTCTCCGGCGGCCAGCAGCAGCGCGTCGCGATCGCCCGCGCGCTGGTGTCGGACCCGCGCATCCTGATATGCGACGAGCCCACGGGCGACCTGGACCGCAAGACCGCCGACGAGGTGCTCAGCCTGCTCCAGCAGCTCAATCGCGAGTTCGGCAAAACCATCGTCATGGTCACCCACGACCCCAAGGCCGCCGAGTTCGCCAGCCGCACCGTGCACCTGGACAAGGGCACGCTGGTTGATGACGCCCCGGCGCACTGAGGCATGAAGTATTTCGGGCTGATCTGGGCTGGGCTGTTCCGCAAGAAGCTGCGGACCACGCTGACGCTGTTCTCCTTGATCTGCGCCTTCGTGCTGCTGGGCTTGCTGCAGGCGGTGAACTCGCTGTTCTCGGGCGGCGCCGACTTCCTGGGCGCCAACCGCCTGATCACCCAGGCCCGCACCAGCTTCACCCAGCCGCTGCCCATGCGCCTGCTGCCGCAAATCGAGGCGGTGCCGGGCGTGGCCCGGGTGTCGCATTCACAGTTCTTCGGCGGCGTGTACCAGGACCCGCGCAACTTCTTCCCGCAGTTCGCGGTGAACCCGCAGCGCCTGCGCGACACCTACCCCGAATGGGTGATGGACGATGACAGCTGGCGCCGCTTCATCACCACCCGCAATGGCACCATCGTCGGACGCAACCTAGCCGACAAATTTGGTTGGAAGGTGGGCGACATCATCCCGCTCAATTCCTTCATCTGGACCAAGACCGATGGCACCCGCGTTTGGGAATGGGAAGTGGTGGGCATCTTCGACGGCCGCGACGCCGAGTGGCAGAAGCGCGCGGGGCTGATGTACCTCAACTACGGCCAGTTCGACGAGGGCCGCGCCGGCGGCAAGGGCTTGGCGGGCGTGTTCGTGGTGATGGTGGACGACCCGCAGGCCTCGGAGCGGGTGTCGGCGCTGATCGACGAAAAGTTCGAGAACTCCTCGGATGAAACCAAGACCCAGAGCGAGCAGGAGTTCCAGCTGGGCTTCGCACGCCAGCTGGGCGACATCGGCCTTATCGTCAACCTGATCACCAGCGCGGTGTTTTTCTCAATCCTCTTCCTCACTGGCGTGAGCATGTCCCAGGGCGTGCGCGAGCGCGTGCCGGAGCTGGCGGTGCTCAAGGTGCTGGGCTTCACCGACCGCTCGGTAATGGCGCTGGTGCTGGCCGAAGCCTTCCTTCTGTGCTTCCTGGGCGCGCTTCTGGGCATGCTGCTGGCCGGCGTGCTCACCAAAGTGGTGCCGCCGGAATTCCCGATCGAGACCGACTTGCGGGTGTGGGGCGTGGCGGGCGTGAGCGTGGTGGTGCTGTCGCTGCTGGTGGGCGTGCCGCCGGCGCTGCACGCGCTGCGCATCAAGATCGTCGACGCGCTGGCGGGCCGCTGATGAGCGCCTACACCCAGGTTCGCGAGATCGTGCTGATGAACCTGCGCAGCGTGCCGCAGCGGCTGGGCGCGTCGCTGGTGATCGTGATCGGCATCGCCGGCGTGGTGGGGGTGATGGTGGCCCTGCTGTCGATGTCGGCCGGCCTGGAGAAAACCCTCAACGGCACCGGCCGGGACGACCGCGTGGTGGTCACCCGGGGCGGCTCCAACGGCGAGCTGTCGAGCTTCCTGGACCGCGCCTCGGGCACGCTCATCAAGCAGGATCCTGCCATCGCCCGCGGTGCAGACGGCCTGCCGTTGGCGTCCGGCGAGCTGATCATCATCACGGAAGTGCCGCGCTTCGGGCAGAAGACCGGCGCCAACGTGACGCTTCGCGGCGTGGAGCCCGTGGGCTTCATTATTCGTCCGGAGCTGCGCATCGTGGAGGGCCGCCGGTTCCGCCCCGGCCTGCGCGAGATCATCGTCGGGCAGGCAGCCAGCCGTCAGTTCGAAGGGCTCACGGTGGGCACGCCGCTGCGCTTCCGCGGCTCCACCTGGACCATCGTGGGCGTGTTCTCCACCGGCGGCGACGCGCGCGAGTCCGAACTTTGGACCGACGCCGAAACGGCGCAGTCGGCCTTCAACCGCAGCGGCTATTCGTCGATCCTGGCCCAGCTGGCCAACGAAGACGGCGTGGCGCCGATGAAGGAGCGCCTCGAGGCCAACCCGCAGCTGAGCGTGGACGTGCGGAGTGAGCGGGCTTTCTTCAGCGGCCAGTCCAGCGGCCTCACCGCCATCATCGGCGTGCTGGCGGGCCTGGTGGCCCTGATCATGGCCATTGGCGCCACCTTCGGCGCGCTCAACACCATGTACTCGGCAGTGTCGGCGCGCACCGCAGAAATCGGCACGCTGCGCGCGCTGGGCTTCGGCGCCATGCCGGTGATCGCCTCGGTGATGGCCGAAGCGCTGGCGCTGGCCATTTCCGGCGGCGTGCTGGGTGCGGCGCTGGCCTACCTGCTGTTCAACGGCTACTCGGTAAGCACGCTGGGCAGCGGCTTCACCCAGGTGGCGTTCAAGTTCGCGGTCACGCCCGGATTGGTGATGACCGGGCTGGGCCTGGCGCTGTTCATCGGCTTCGTCGGCGGATTGCTCCCGGCCATCCGCGCGGCACGCATGCAGGTCACCTCCGCCTTGCGCGGGCAGTAGCCTCAGGCGCTGACGCGAGTGCGCGGGAATCTGGCGCCGTTATCTCCGTTCTTGGCTCTTTGGCTTCGGTGCATCACGAATTCCGGGGCGACGGCCTCCACACACGTGGTATCGCAGAAGCGAAGGGCAGGAGGCACGAAGCGGCCGGCGTTTGCTGCCATGGATGGCGCTTAGCAAGACGCCGGGCAGCGATACCACGTGTGTGGGGGACGGCGCTGCGACAAAGCGGCCAACTTGCGGCCGCACACGCCGCCAAAAGGGAGCGGATAATGCGCTGGTCGCCTCGGAGTCTTTCGTGATCCCTACTGCCCCTGCCCTGCACCGCCCCGGCCTGATGGCCGCCATCGCTTCGTATGTGCTCTGGGGCGTTTTTCCGCTGTACTGGTACCTGCTCAAGCACGTGCCGTCGCTACAGATCATTTCCCACCGCATCGTCTGGTGCGCGCTGTTCGTGGTCGGTTTCCTGGTGCTGCGCGAAGGCTGGGGCTGGCTACGCACGGCGCTGTCGCGGCCGCGGGTGGGCTGGATGCTGCTGGCCAGCAGCCTGCTGATCAGCATCAACTGGAGCATCTACATTTGGGCCGTCACCAACGGCCGGGTGG
>JANNQY010000197.1:0-5050 GCA_031400995.1 Lysobacteraceae bacterium | reverse complement strand
GGGGGGGCTGGGGGCAGGGTTAGAGGCGGTAGGCCACGGCCTTCATCAGGCGCGAGCTCAGCGCCATCAGCCGCGGCAGCGGCTCAGGTAGCACGCGGGCGCCGGCGGCCAGCGCCTCGTCGGCGTGTCGGGCTTCATCGGCCTTCATCGTTCGCAAGATGGCGCGACTGCGGTCGTCGCCGGCGGGCAGCTGGGCCAGGTGCTCGTCCAGATGGGCTTCCACCTGGCGCTCAGTTTCCACCACGAACCCCAGGTTCCAGCCATCCCCGCGCAGCCCGGCCGCCAGCCCGATGGCGTAACTGCCGGCATAGAACAACGGGTTGAACACGCTGGGCCGGCTGTCGAGTTCGCGCAGGCGGTCGGCGCACCAGGCCAGGTGGTCGGTTTCTTCCTGCGCGGCGTGCTGCAGCTGGGTGCGCGTTGCCTCGTCGCGGGCTACCGCTGCCTGGCCCACGTAAAGCGCCTGCGCGCAGACTTCACCGGTGTGGTTGATTCGCATCAGGCCGGCGGCATGGCGCCGTTCGGAGACTTCCAGGGCAGGCTCGCGCAGCGTACCCGCGGGGTTGGCGCGCTCGGCCGGTGGTGAGCCCAGGCTGGTGGACAGGGCGTGCTGGGCCTGGATCAGAAGCTGGTCTAGCGGGCTATAGCGGCGCGCGTTCATTGCAGGTGCTCGGCCAGGAAGTCGATGGGGTGGCGTACCGACATTGTAGTGCCGTCGGCGAGGTGCAGCCGGCAGCCTAGATTGGCCGAAAGCAGTTCGTTGGCGCGTGAGTCAGCCAGTGCCACCAGCAGCGGCGCGCGCAGCGCCGCAGCGCGCGCCGGCTCGGCCAGTTGGTGCAGGCCGGCCGCACCGCAGCAGCCGGTATCGGGCAGTTCGATCACGACCAGGCCCGGAACCCGAGCCAGCAGGCGCCGAAGCGCGTCCGCGCCGCTGCCGAGGCGCCGCTGGGTGCAGGGCAGGTGCAGGGCGACCCGCCCGTGCACCGGCCGAAAGACAAGGCTGCCGCCGCTGCGTTCCAGTACGGTCAATGCATCTTCCACCGGCGCCACGCCGTCCAGCGCCTCGGCCAGTCCGTCCTGGCAGCCGCTGGCCAGGCAAAGCACCTGGGTCTGGCCGGCGAACGCGCGCCGGTTGGCATTGGCCAGCCGCCCAGCCGAGTCGGCATCGCCCAAGTGTGCGGCGGCGGTGCCGCAGCAGCCCTGGCCTGTTGGCAGCTCCACGGCCACGCCGGCGGCCGCCAGCAGTTTCGCCAGCGCGGCGCGGGTGCGGCTTTCATAGGTGTTGGCGATACAGCCCGTGAACAGGGCCACCCGCGCGACGGGCGCGGGCGGCGCGGCGGGCAGGGCCACGGGAACCGGTGGCCGGGGCAGGGCGGGGTGCCACGCGGCCGGCAGCCAGTGCCCGAACCGGCGGAACAGACCCAGCAGTGGGCCCAGCACGGCCGGGTGGGCCAGCAGCCAGGCGGCGCGGCGCAGTTTGGCTGGCGCCGGTGACCGGGCGGCCTGCGCCGTCCGCGCGCCAACCAGGAGCTCGCCATAGGACACGCCAGCCGGGCAAACCGGCTCGCAGCGGCGGCAGCCCAGGCAGTGGTCCAGGTGCGCATCACCTGCCGCGGTGGGCGCAAGGACGCCTTGGGCCACGGCTTTCACGTAAGCTATCCGGCCCCGCGGGGACTCGGCTTCGGTCTGGTCCAGGCGGTAAGTGGGGCAGTGGGGCAGGCACAGGCCGCACTGCACGCAGCGGTCGGCCAAGGCCACCAGGCCCGCAGCGGCGGGCCAGTCCGGCGCGGCGCGGGGGGCCAGGTCAGGCAGGGCGGGCATGCCTGGATGCTAACACGGCGTTAAACCGGGCTTGCGCGAGCCGCCAAGGGCCGTTATCATTCCGCTTCTTTTCCACCCGCTTTCCCTTCTTTGGAGCCGTCATGAAAAACATGACCGTCAGCACCAAGCCTGAGACAGTCGCGCACGATTGGTATCTTGTCGATGCCAGCGGCAAGACCCTCGGCCGTTTGTGCTCGGAACTCGCGCGTCGTTTGCGCGGCAAGCACAAGCCGATTTACACCCCGCACGTTGATACGGGTGACTACCTCGTCGTGATCAACGCCGAGAAGATCCACGTCACCGGCAACAAGCTGCAGGACAAGAAGTACCACCGCTTCACCGGCTACGTTGGCAATCTCAAGACCCAGTCGCTGGGTCAGATTCTCGACGCCCATCCGGAGCGTGTGATCGAAATCGGCGTCAAGGGCATGCTGCCCAAGAATCCGCTCGGTCGCGCCATGTTCCGCAAGCTCAAGGTCTACAAGGGCTCGGAGCATCCGCATTCTGCCCAGCAGCCTCAGGCTCTGGACTTTCAGGCTTAAGGCATACCCATGGCTATCCAGCAGAACTACGGCACCGGCCGTCGCAAGTCCTCCACCGCCCGCGTGTTCCTGCGTTCGGGCAGCGGCAACATCGTCGTCAACGGCCGTCCGGTGGACGAGTTCTTTGGCCGCGAGACCTCGCGCATGATCGTGCGTCAGCCGCTGGTGGTCAGCCAGTTGGGTGAGAAGTTCGACATCACCGTTACGGTCGCCGGCGGTGGCATCACCGGCCAGGCCGGCGCCATCCGCCTGGGCATCGCCCGCGCGCTGGTGGAGTACAACGATTCGCTCAAGCCCGACTTGCGCAAGGCTGGCCTGATGACCCGCGACGCCCGAGAAGTCGAGCGTAAGAAGGTCGGTCTGCACAAGGCCCGCCGCGCCACCCAGTTCTCGAAGCGCTAATCGCTTCAAGCCCTGGCGGCGACCCCATATTGGGGGATCGTCTAACGGTAGGACTGCAGACTCTGACTCTGCCTATCTAGGTTCGAATCCTAGTCCCCCAGCCAAACAAGAAAGGCCTCCCGAAACGGAGGCCTTTTTTGTTGGCCGCCCAGGAACGGCGGGGCGGCTACCGCTGGCGGGCGCTACGGCGATAGACTCAAGCTAATCGCCACCGGAGTCCGCGTCCATGCCCGTCCCCGCCACCGACCTGGCCCAACTCTTCCCGCTGGAGTCGCTGCGCCAGGAAACCCGCGACCAGCTGGCCCGCGAGGCCATGGTGTCGGACTACCAGCGCGGCGAAAACGTCTTCGAGGCGGGTGACCTGGACGACAACACCGTGTACCTGCTCGACGGCGAGCTACGCTGCAACTATCCCGATGGCCGCAGCGTCTCGCACGTGGCCAGCGCGCCGCACGGCCGCTATTCGCTCAACGATGCGGTGCCGCGTCGATTCACCGCCAAGGTGTCTACCAGCAAGGCGCGGGTGATGCGCATAGATCGGCGCTACCTGGAGAAGCTGATCACCTGGGACCAGCTGAGCAGGGACGAGAACAACCGGCATTTCGGCACGGCCCCGGGCGGCAACAACTGGGTGTTCCGCCTGCTGCGCAGCCAGGCCTTCGCCCGCCTGCCCACCGGTAATATCGAGAAGATGTTCCAGCTGTTCGAGCCGGTGACAGTGAAGCCCAGCGAGATCGTGATGCGAGAGGGCGATGCCCCCGACAATTTCTACGTGGTGCGCGAAGGGACCGCCTCGGTTTCAAAATACCTTGATGGCGCGCCGCAGGTGGTGGCTTACCTGCGCGAAGGCGACACCTTTGGCGAGGACGCGCTGCTCTCCAACCTGCCGCGCAACGCCACCGTGCGCATGATGCAGGGCGGGCTGCTGATGCGGCTGTCGCGCGAGGCTTTCGAGGCGGTGCTCAAGCCGCCGATGCTGTCCTGGGTGCTGCCGGCCGAAGCCGCGCGCCTGGTGCAGGCGGGCGCGGCGCTGGTGGACGTGCGCATGCCCGAAGAGCACGCCCAGCGCTCCATTGACGGCTCGATGAACGTGCCGCTTTATCGCCTGCGCGAAGACATCGGTATGGCGCTGCCCTCCGGCGCCCGCGTGGTGGTGTACTGCAATACCGGCGAACGCTCCGCCGCTGCGGCCTTCGTGCTCAAGCGCCTGGGCTATGACGTAAGCGCGCTGCACGGCGGGCTGGGCGCGATGCTCCGCCTGCTGGCCGCCAACGCCTGAGCCCCTGCCTAGCCCCTGTAGGAGGGACTTCAGTCCCGATGCTCCTGGCCTAGAGCATCGGGACTGAAGTCTCCCCTACAGGGGGGGGGCAATACGGCTAAGTGCGTCGGGACTGAAGTCCCTCCTACAGGGGGGTCTGGGCGCGGAGGGGGCGGATGTTGCTGCCGATGATCACCGCGTCGGCTGGCCGGGCTGCGAACAGGCCGCAGGCCACGATGCCGGTGATCTGGTTCAGCTTGGCCTCCAGGCCCACCGGGTCCTGGATACGCCACTGATGGACGTCCAGTATCCAGTTGCCGTTGTCCGTGACCACGCCTTCGCGCCACACCGGCTGGCCATCCATCTCGGCGATGCGGCGTGCCACCAGGCTGCGTGCCATCGGGATGACCTCGATCGGCACCGGGAACTGGCCCAGCAATTCGACCTGTTTGGCCGCATCGATGATGCAGACGAACTTTTCGCTGGCCGCGGCGATGATCTTCTCGCGCGTGAGCGCCGCTCCGCCGCCCTTTATCAGCCGGTTATATGGGTCGCACTCGTCGGCGCCGTCCACGTAGAGCCGCAGCGGGCCGACGGCGTTTAGGTCGAACACCGGGATGCCGTGCTGCTGGAGCTGGCGCGTGCTCTGCTCGGAGCTCGACACCGCGCCTTCGATGCGGCCCTTCATGCGCGCCAGGCCGTCGATGAAGAACGCCACCGTGGAGCCGGTACCTACGCCCACCACGCTGCCCTCCTCGACGAATTCCAGGGCTTTTTCGGCAGCGAGTTTTTTCTGTGCGTCGCGCGACATCGGCGTACTCCGGGGATTATTCAAGCGAGAGGATGAACTTGTACTGCGCGGCCGTCACCGGCATCACCGAGAGCCGGTTGCCGCGGCTGAGCAGGGCGAATTCACCCAGTTTTCCGGCGTGGCCGCGCAGCTCCTCCAGCGGGACTACGCGCTTGAACTTGCGGCCAAAGCCCACGTCCACCAGCCACCAGCGCGGCTGCTCGGGCTTGCTGGCCG
>JANNQY010000196.1:0-4502 GCA_031400995.1 Lysobacteraceae bacterium | reverse complement strand
CGGGCCGCACCTACCGGGTGAAGGCCGGAGACACGCTCAGCAGCATCTCGCGCCGCCACGGCTGCGACGGTCCCGACCAGCTGGCGCGCGCCAACCGCCTTCGCACGCCCTATGTCATCCGCACCGGCCAGCGCCTTCAGCTGGTGGGCTGCAAGGGCTGATGCCGGGCCTTAGAGCGCATCCCAGCCGGCGCGTGGCTTGAAGCGACCGCCGTAGCGAGTGCTCAGCACTTCAAGGCGCGCGACGAGCTTCTGCGCGCCCACTGCCTTGATGTGCTGGATGGGGCCGCCGCGGAACGGCGCGAAGCCGGTGCCGAAGATCACGCCGGCGTCGAGCAGGTCGGCGTCCGCGACTACGCCGTCGTGCAGGCAGGACACCGCTTCGTTGAGCAGCGGCAGGATCAGGCGATCTTCCAGATCCTCCGGCGCCTGGTAGTCCTTGGGCACCACGGGCTTCACCGCGCGGCCGTCCTTCCAGGTGTACAGGCCCTGGCCGTCCTTCTTGCCGCGCTTGCCGGGCTCCACCTTGAAGGCATCGGGCAGCGACTGGCCGTGGAAGTCGGCCATGATTTTCCCCACGCTGGCGGCGACGTCCAGGCCCACCGTGTCCACCAGTTCGATCGGGCCCATGGGCATGCCGAACTTCAGCGCCACCTTGTCGATCACCGGGCCCGGGATGCCTTCGGAATAGGCGATCAGCGCTTCCTGCATGTACGGCGCCAGGATGCGGTTGACCAGGAAGCCGGGCGTGCCCGCCACCGGCACCGGCAGCTTGTCGATGGCCTTGCAGAACGCGGCCAGGCGGCGCTCGGTTTCCGGGTCCAGCTGGTCGTGGCGCACGATTTCCACCAGCGGCATCAGCGCCACCGGGTTGAAGTAGTGCAGGCCGGCGAACCGGGACGGATCGCGCCGGCCTTCGCGCAGCTGGGTGAGCGGAATCGAGGACGTGTTCGAGACCAGGATCGCGCCGGGCTTGAGCGTGGCCTCGACTTTGGCGAACAGCGCCTGCTTGGCCTCCAGGTTTTCGAAGATGGCCTCGATCACCAGATCGGCCTGGGCTACGCCGGCGCCCTCCACGTCGGCCTTCAGGCGCGCCGCGGTGGCGGCACGCTTGGCCGGGTCCTTCACTTTTTTCCCGAACAGCGCCGCCGCGCGATCCATCGCCGGCTGCACGTACTGCATCTCGCGGTCCTGCAGCGTTACCTCGAAGCCGCGCAGCGCGCACCACGCGGCGATGTCGCCGCCCATCACGCCAGCGCCAATCACATGCACGTGCGAGATGTCGTGGTGCTTGCCGCCCAGTCCCTTCAGGCGATCCATCAGGAAGAAAATCCGGACGAGGTTGTGCGCGGTCGGCGTACCGGCCAGCTTCACTACCGAGCGCGCTTCGGCCTTGAGCGCGGCGTGCACCGGCAGCCCGCCGCTGCGGCGCCAGGTTTCGATCAGCGCGAACGGGGCCGGGTAGTGCTCCTTGCGCGCCTTGCGGGCCACTTGCTTGGCCATCTGCGGCGCCAGCACTGCGCGCGCAAGGCCCGTGTTCGTGGCCCAGGCCAGCAGGCGCTGCTTGAGTGGGCGCACGGTGCCGCGCTGCGCCAACTTCACCGCTTCCTCCAGCAGGGCCGAAGGCTCCACCACGCGGTCCACCAAGCCTATCGCCTTGGCCGCCGAGGCCGACAGGCTGCGGCCGGTGAGCATCAGATCCATCGCCGCCGGCGCACCCAGCAGGCGCGGCGCGCGCACGCTGCCGCCCCAGCCGGGGTAGATGCCCAGCTTTATTTCGGGCAGGCCGATGCGGGTTTTCTCGTCCTTGCTGGCAATGCGATAGCGGCAGGCCAGGGAAATCTCGGTGCCGCCGCCCATGCAGTGTCCGTGGATGGCCGCCACGGTGGGGCAGCGCAGTTCGGCCAGCTTCTGGAACACCAGCTGGCCGCGGCGGATCCAGTCTTCCACCAGGCCCTTCGCGGCGATTTCCTCGAAGCTCTTGATGTCGGCGCCGGGAATGAAGCCCGCCGCCTTGCCGGAAATGATGACGATGCCTTTGGGCAGTTCCAGGGCGATGCGCTCGATCATCGCCTCGAGTTCATCCAGCACGGCGCGGGAAAGCGCATTCACGCCCTCGTCGGCGCGGTCCAGGGTGAGCACCAGGATGCCGTCGGGGCGGCGGTCGGCCTGCCAATGGGCCAGGCGAAGTCCGTCGAACATGGCGGTCTCCATACGTTGGGGTAGGGAAGGGAGTCCGTATCATCGGGGCAGGACCCCGGGGGGTCAACGCCGCTGGCAACTTCGCGGAACTTTCCCGGGCCCATGATGTCCATGCATCGGCCCGGATGGCCGCAGGAGCAGCGGCCCGGATGGGCGAGGATCAACTTGACCTGGACCTGGTGAAGCGTGTGCAGGCGGGCGACAACGCGGCCTTCGACCTGCTGGTGCGCAAGTACCAGCACCGGATTGGCGCCGTGGTGTACCGCTTCGTACCCGACCATGCCGAAAGCCAGGACATCACCCAGGACGCGTTCATCCGCGCCTACCGCGCGTTGGCCAATTTTCGCGGCGATGCGCAGTTCTACACGTGGCTTTACCGGATTGCAGTGAACACCGCCAAGAACCACCTTGTTGCCATGAAGCGCCGCCCGCCCACCGCCGACGTGGACGTGCAGGATGCCGAGCACCTTGCCGGCGCCGGCCGGCTGCACGACCACGACACGCCCGAACACCAGCTGTTGCGCCAGGAAATCGAACAGACCGTCGCCCGCACCGTGGCCAGCTTGCCCGACGAATTGCGCCGCGCCATCACCCTGCGCGAAGTAGACGGATTGAGCTACGAAGAGATTGCGCAACTGATGCAGTGCCCGATCGGCACGGTGCGATCGCGCATTTTCCGAGCCCGCGATGCCATCGACCAGAAACTGCGCCCGCTGATGGACGCCCAATGAGCCTGACCATGACCCCTGACGAGCAGAAAAACCGCGAAGACCTGAGCGCCTGGATGGATGGCGAGCTGTCGGCCGACGAGGCGCGCTTCCTGCAGCGCCGATTGGACGCCGACCCGGCACTGCGGGCGCAGTTCGAGCGCTGGCAGCTGGCTTCGGCCTGCCTGCGCGGGCAGTCGGTCCTGCTGCAGCCGCCGACCGTGGCGCAGGGCATTGCGGCTGCGCTGGCCGCCGCGCCAGCGCCGGTTCGCGGGCGTGCCTGGATGGCAGGCGCCGCCGCGGCCTTGATGCTGGCCCTGGCGCTGCCGCAGTGGCTGGCACACGACGCCGGGCCGGTCGATTTTCCGCAAGTGGCCAGTCTCCCGGCCGCCGCGCCGCTGCTGCTGGCGCCCGCCGACGCGCCGCAGGTTTCGGCGGCACCTGCCAATCCGGGCGATGCCGTGGGCAACTTCCCGCTGGTGCTGGCGCCCGAAGGCAAGCCCTGGCCGCGCTCGCCGCTGGCGCCTGATGCGCAGGCGCTTGACGGCTATCTGGTGCGCCACAGCGCGCTGATGGCAGAGGACGGCGGCACCGGCTTCCTGCCCTACGTAGACGTGGTGGCCAACGATCCGGACGCGACGCGAACCCGGGATGAATCGCGGCAATGACGCGTGCGCTGCTGGCCCTGCTGCTGTCGCTGGCCGGCCCGCTGCAGGCCGCGCCCAGTGCCGAGGCCTGGCTGGCGCGAGTGGCGCCGGCGCTGCGCGAGTTGGACTACCAGGGCACCTTGGTCTACGTGGTGCCGGGGCGGATGGAAACTTTCAAGGTCTATCACCGGCGCGACGGCGAGCGCGAACGCGAGCGGCTGGTGGCCGAGAGCGGCGCTGCGCGAGAAGTGGTCCGTGACGACGGCCGCGTGGTTTTCCAAGGCAGTGAGGCCGCGCCGATTGCCTTCGACCTCGGCTCAACCGGGCGCTGGAGTCCGGCCTTGGCGCTGTCGGAGGCTGCGGCGCTGCGCGGTTACCGGGCCACGTTGGCCGGCAGCGCCCGGGTGGCTGGCCATGCCGCACAGGCGGTTGAACTCCGGCCGCAGGATGCGTGGCGCTATGGCTACCGGCTGTGGCTGGAGCGCGAGAGCGGTTTTCCCCTGCGCGTGGACCTGCTGGGCGAGGCCGGTGTCACGTTGGAGCAAGTCGCCTTCACCGACCTGCAGTTGGGCCAGCGGCCCAGCGATGCCGACCTTGAGCCGACAGCGGGCGCAGCCGCGCCCTCGAAACCGCCGATGGCCTCGCGGCAAGATGCCGCGCCGGGCTGGTACGTGCCGGCGCCTCCGGAAGGCTTCACGCTGCGTGCCGCGCGCCGCTGGCCGGGCGGCGAACATCTGCTGTACAGCGACGGCTTGGCGAGTGTGTCCATTTATCTCGAAGCCGCCGATGCCGGCTGGAACGGCGCTTCCAGCATCCAGCGCGGCGCGGTGAATGGCCGCGCCTATTGGGTGGATGGGTGGCGCGTGCTGGCGATCGGAAAAGTTCCCGCTGTCACCGAGGACCACGTCGCCCGCAGCGTGCGCCCGAGCCGCGACGATGGCTGAGCG